>NZ_JARGEE010000826.1:0-1556 GCF_033794485.1 Streptomyces sp. MB09-02B | reverse complement strand
CTCCCCCGAGCCGGGGCCTCCCGCGACGCCCTCTCCCTCGCCTCCGTCACCTTCGCCTACGGCTCCTCCGGCACCCCCGTCCTCGACGGACTCGACCTCCGTCTCCCCCACGGCACGCACCTGGCCGTCGTGGGCCCCAGCGGCGTCGGCAAGTCCACGCTCGCCGGGATCGTCGCGGGTCTCCTGCGCCCCCGGCACGGCACCGTCCACTTGTGTGGGCAGCCGGTACCCGGCGCCACATCCCGCGCACACCGGGTGCTCATCCCGCAGGAGGCGTACGTCTTCGGGGGGTCCCTCGAAGAAAACCTCGGCGAGCTACGGCCGAAACCCGTGCCCGAGGACGAGTTGTGGGCCGCCGCGGAGGCGGTGGGGCTCACCGAGGTGATGGTCCGGCTGGGTGGTCCGGCCGCCGAGGTCGACCCGGGCGCGCTGTCCGCCGGGGAGCGGCAACTCGTCGCGCTCGGGCGGGCGTACCTGTCGTACGCGGAGGTCGTGATCCTCGACGAGGCGACCTGTCACCTGGACGCGGAGGCGGAGGAACGCGCGGAGCGGGCCTTCGCGCGGCGGCCGGGCACGACCCTCGTGGTCGTCGCGCACCGCGTCAGCTCGGCCCGCCGCGCGGACCGTGTGCTGGTCATGGACGGACGGTCCGTCGCGTACGGGGACCACGACGGACTCCTGGCCCGCTCACCGCTCTACCGGGACCTGGTCGGCGCCTGGTCCCCGGTTCCTACGCCGGTCCGCTCCCCCGAGGGCTCAGAGCCATCCCTCCCCCTGCGAGATCCTGATCGCGTCGATCCTGTTGCGCGCCCCCGTCTTGCGGGTGATCGCGGCCATGTAGTTGCGCACGGTCCCGTGGGAGAGGTGCAGGCTGCCGGCGATCTCCGCGACGGAGGCTCCCTCGGCAGCCAGGGATAACACGCTCAGCTCCCGCCGCGTCAGCGGCATCTCGGCGGCCTTGAGGAAGCCGAAGCCGAGGGAGTCGTCGATGAAACGTCTTCCCCGGGCGACCTCGCGGATCGCGGTCACCAGCCGCTGTGGGGAGCCCTCCTTGTCCACGTAGCCGCGGGCGCCCGCCTCCGCCGCGCGCTTGAGCAGGCCGGGTCTGCCGGCGTGGGCGAGGACCAGCAGGCCGGGGGCCTGACCGCCCGGGGCGCGCAGATCGGCGAGCGGCGGGATGCCGACCGCGTCCGCGCAGTCCAGGTCCGCGGCGCAGACCTCGGGGCGCAGGGACCGCACCCGCCCCGGCGCGGCGCGCCAGGACGCGTCGAACACCGCCAGGTCGGGTTCCCGGCGGAGCCACTCCGCCAGCACCGATCTGACCAGACACTCGTCGTGCACGAGAAGTACCCGGATCACGTTCGCCCCTCCGCCTGCCGGCCACCGAAGTCCTCCGCTCAGCGCGTGCCCATTGTTGGCGCCCCCGACCACGCCCGGGCGCGAAGAACCAGCCATCGGGGTGCGTGGGGGCGCACTCGCGGCTCCCGTGCGCGATGCCGCGCATCAGCGAGGGGGCATGACGGGGGCGCCAACAATGGGCACGCGCTGAGCGGAGG
>NZ_JARGEE010000825.1:0-1562 GCF_033794485.1 Streptomyces sp. MB09-02B | reverse complement strand
CCCCCACCCCCGCCCGGGACCCTCGACGACATCTGGCCCTTCGAGTCCTACGACAACCTCGTACGGCCCTACGTGCTCGGCCCCGAGGAGCTCTACGCCTGCGCCATGCCCGGCACGGAGGTCCCCGCATGATGGACGGTCTGCGTCTGCTGCCGTGGACCAACACGGACGGCAAGCCCTGCTACCTCGACCCGGACACCGCACACCCCGGGGCTCTCTCCCTGCTGGCCGACAGCGTGGAGGCCTCCCAACTCGGCTCGGCCGAGGAGGTGTTGGCCGGCGGCAGGGCCGTACTCGGGGACGCGGCGGCCGGGGAGCGCGCCGTGCGGTTCGCACTGACGCGGGCCGTGGAGTCCTTGGAGGACGTGTTGCGCGTCGCCGTCAGCAGGGGGCAGCGGATCGGCGGCACCGCCGAAGTCCCGGAGGACCGGCCTAGTTGACGACGCTGACGTGCGGCTACCTCGCGGTCCAGAGGCCGAGGGTGTTCGTCTCGCTGTCCGCCGCGCGTCGCAGCGCGTCCGTGGAGCCGAGCAGGGAGTGCGGGAGGTAGGCGGAGCTGACCTCCGACTCCCACCCGTGGACCTGGACCGCGAGCGCGGCGAGCGCGAGCGGGCCGAGGGGCAGCAGGGTCCTGGGGGCGGGATCGGCCCCCACCTGCTCCCGGTGCTCGACGAGCCGGGCCGCGAGCGCCTGGCCGAAGGCGTGCCGGTCGTCATCGAGGAGCACGCGAAGCAGACGCTGATCCGGTGTCAGCGGGCCGACCTCGTCCAGTCGCCGCGCGGCCTCGGCCCGCTCGTCGGCGTCCGGCCCGCACAGCGGCACGGTGGGCCAGTCACGGGGCAGATGTCCGGCCGAGGGCGTCAGATAACCGCACAGCGCGTCCATCGCCGCCAGGTCGGCCGGATCGGACACCGAGTCCAGGTCGGAGTACGGCACACCATCGTGGATCGTGCGCGCGTTGTCGCCCCGCATCAGCAGGCCGATCACCCTCCGCCACTCCCACACCAGACCGCTCACCACGCACAGTTCGAAGGTCTCGATCCAGGTCGCGGCCGTGGGCGCCTCTTTGACCAGGTGCTGGAACTCGATGTCCTCACTCGTGAGCTCCCGGTCGATGAGCGGGAAGAGAAGCTCCTGGTCGCCCCTCGGGTAACAGCCGACGCTCAGAAGCCCCAGCGAGCACTCCGCCGCCGTCCGCAGCACCGTGCGCACGTTGTCGTCCGGCGCGGGGTCCCGGAGAGTGCGGGCGGCGACATGATCGAGCAGCTCGTCACGCATCTCCCGCAACGCGGTCAGGGAGTACGCGCCGTAGTACAGCCCGCGCCAGTAACCGAAGGTCCGCCCCTCGATGTCGTCGAGCGCCTCGGCCACACGCTCCACCCGGACCTCATGACACGTCACTTCCCGCACTGGCGGCCCGCCCTCTCCTATCCACATCCCCGACCCCACGAAACGGGCAAAAACCTCCTTTCCCGTCTTCTCTCTAAAAAACAAAAACAAAACAACAGAAAAGAGAACCCAGTAAGCAATGACAAAAAAAGATACGTAGTGGTGAGAGAGAG
>NZ_JARGEE010000824.1:0-1568 GCF_033794485.1 Streptomyces sp. MB09-02B | reverse complement strand
GGGGATGTGTAATAGAGACAAGAGGTGCGGGGCTGATGGGATCGAGGAGTGCGGTGGGGATGAGTGAGGGGATCAGGGGCATGGGCGTACGGCTGGTGCAGAAGGTGTCGTCGGCACCCGCGTTCGCCCGGGTCGCGCCGCACGTCATACCCGCCCTGGACCGGGCGGTGCACCGGGTGACCCGGGGCCGTGTGCTGCTCAGCGCGCAGCTGCTGCCCGGGGTCGTCCTGACCGCGACCGGTGCGCGCAGCGGGGTGCCGCGTCGTACGCCGCTGGCCTGTATGCCCGAGGAGGGGGACGGCAGTTGGGTGCTCGTGGGGTCGAACTTCGGTCGCCCCGGCCATCCTGCCTGGAGCGCCAACCTGCTGGCCCACCCCGACGCCGAGGTCAACTGGAAGGGGCAGGACATCCCCGTCACCGCGCATCTGCTGGCGGGTGAGGAACGGGCCGCCGCGTGGCAGGAGTTGCTGCGGTTCTGGCCGCCGTACGCGACGTATCAGGCCCGGGTGGACCGGGAGATACGGGTGTTCCGGATCGTGCGACGCTGAGGCGCAGGTCCCGGCCCCGGCCCCCCGGCCAAGGGCCCCGAACGCGGCAGGCGGCACTCCTCGGGTGAGGGTGCCGTCTGCGTGACAGGATCGCGTCCGGGGGCGTGCCCGGGGGGTCCTGGCTACTTCGTGGGCTTCTTGCCGGTGATGCCCAGGTGCACCAACAGAGCCAGGTTCGGCTTCAGTTCGGCCTGCTTCACGCCCCAGGTCTGGAAGCCCTTCTGGTGGCCCGAGACCGAGGCGAGCATGGCGACCAGGGAGCCCGCGACGGCCCCGGGGTTCACGTCCTTGTCGACGCGGCCCTTGGCCTGGAGCTCGGCGACCGTGTCCGAGAGGGAGTTGGTGACCGAGTTCAGGATCTTCATGCGGATCTTGTAGAAGCGTTTGTCGCCCTCGGCGGCGCCCAGGTCGACGACGCGGAGGATGGCGTCGTTCTTGCGCCAGAACTCCAGGAATCCGTCGACGAGTTCCTGGGCGGTCTGCCAGCCGGCCTTGCCGACCCAGGAGCGGCCTTCGAGAAGGCGCGTCAACGTGGCGCCCTCCGTGGCCATTTGCTCGGCGATCTCCAGGACGGCGCCCTCGACGTCCGGGAAGTACTGGTAGAAGGTCGCGGGTGAAGTGCCCGCCTTCCGGGCGACATCAATGACTTTGACGTCCCGGTAGGGCGACGAGCTGAGCATCTCGCTGAGGCAGTCGAGCAGCTTCTGCCGGGTCGCCTGCCCTCGTCGGCCGGCCACGCGGCCGTCGACGGTACGCACTTGTCCTGTCATGCCGTCAGCTTACCGAGGGGTGATCGGAGCGCGATTCGGCCGACTGCAAATGGGGAGTGCGGGCTTCACCAAGGGGTTCGTGTGGTGAGTGGGGGGCGCCTTGGCCATTTTCTTTCGCCCCCGCGCTCGGTGTGTTGTGCGGTGCGTTCCTCGGGCGCGGGTGGGTGGGGCTTCTCGCGCAGTTCCCCGCGCCCCTGAAGGGGCCTTCGGCCCTTCAGCGAAAAGCGCGGGGCGCAGCCCTCGATTATCT
>NZ_JARGEE010000823.1:0-1570 GCF_033794485.1 Streptomyces sp. MB09-02B | reverse complement strand
CGCCCCCCCCTCCGCGACGACCCCGGCCCCCTCGTGCCCGAGCACCACGGGAACGGGGAACGGAATGGTCCCGTCCACCACCGACAGATCGCTGTGGCAGAGGCCGGCGGCCGTGATCGCCACCCGCACCTCACCGGGCCCCGGCTCCCGCACGGCCAGATCGTCGACGACCTCGGCCCGCTTCCCGTCGAACACCACTCCCCGCATGGCCTCCACCCCTCGGTGTCTCAGCCTCTCGGCTCCCTCGGCAGACCGAGCACCCGCTCGGCGATGATCGTGCGCTGCACCTCGTCCGAACCGCCGTAGATGGTGTCGGCCCGGCTGAACAGGAACAACTGCTGGAAGGGCTCCAGTGCGTACGGCTCCGCCGCCGACCACTCCCGCGGTCCGACGGCCGCCTCCGCGCCCCGCACCTCCATCGCCAGCTCCCCGAGCCGCCGATGCCACCGCCCCCACAGCAACTTGGCCACACTCGGCGCGCCGGGCTCCGCGCCCCCCTCCGCCCCACCGAGCGTCCGCAGGGCGTTCCACCGCATGGTCTGCAACTCGGCCCACTGTCGTACGAGTTGATCGCGCACGACGGCGTCGTCCACGGCCCCGCTGTCCACGGCGGCCCGTACGACGTCCTTCAACTCCTCCTCGAAGCCGATCTGCTGGGCGAGCGTCGACACGCCGCGTTCGAAGCCGAGCAGCCCCATGGCCACGCGCCAGCCGTTCCCCTCGCCCCCGACGACGTGCTCCGCGCGGGCGTGCGCCCCGTCGAAGAACACCTCGTTGAACTCGCTCGTCCCGGTCATCTGCCGAATGGGCCGCACCTCGATCCGCCCCGGCTGGTCCATCGGCACGAGCAGCAACGACAGCCCGTGGTGGCGCTCGGAGCCCGCCTCGGTCCGGGCCAGCACGAAACACCAGTCGGCCTCGTGGGCGAGCGAGGTCCAGATCTTCTGCCCGGTGATCCGGTACGACCCGTCCTCCGCCCGCTCGGCCTTCGTCCGCACGCCGGCCAGGTCGGACCCGGCGCCGGGCTCGCTGTACCCCTGGCACCAGAGTTCGTCGCCGCGCGCGATCGCCGGCAGGAACCGCCGCTTCTGCTCTTCGCCACCGAACGCGATCAGCGTCGGCGCGAGCAGCTTCTCCCCGATGTGCCCGGACCGCGCGGGTACGTCGGCCCGCGCGTACTCCTCGGCCCAGACCACCTGTTGGACGAGGGTGGCCGTCCGGTTCCCGTACCCGCCCTCACTCCAGCCGAGCCCGATCCACCCGGCAGCGCCGAGCGTCCGCTCCCAGGCGCGCCGGTCCTCTCCCACCCCGGCGTGCGCCCCCAGCCACGCCCGCGCCTCCGCCCGGAAGGCCTCGTCCTCATCACCGAACCCGAAGTCCATGCCGCCTCCAAGATGACCGCCGCGGGTGATACCGGCAGACCAGGCCCCTGCGGGCCTGAAAAGCACGGGGCGCAGCCCCGGCTTTTCAGGGGCGCGGGGAACTGCGCGACCAGCCCCCGCTCACCCGCACCCGCACCCGCACCCGCACCCGCACCCGACAACGCGCCCCGTTCGGCAGGGCCCTCACG
>NZ_JARGEE010000822.1:0-1587 GCF_033794485.1 Streptomyces sp. MB09-02B | reverse complement strand
CTACCCGTCCCTCCCCCACTCTCGGCTTCGCTCGAGCGGGAGGTGCCCCCACCAAGGGGCTGCGCCCCTCCGACCCCCAGACGTCCGTTCGGTGGGGGCTGGTCGCGCAGTTCCCCGCGCCCCTTAAAAGCCCTGGGCGCGACCTATGCCGGTAAGGGGCGCGGGGAACTGCGCGAGAAGCCCCACCGGACCCGCACCCGCCGACGAACCCCGAATCCCCGAGCTCTTCCGCGGGTATCGGGGCGGAGCCCCGGACAGGGACCCCGCCCCGCCGCGGAGCGCTACGCGTCCTGCGCGTGCAGGCTCATCGGGCCGTAGATCTCCGTCGCGTCCTCGAAGAGACGGACCTGGTCGGCGCCGCCTTCGAGCAGCGCTTTCCAGTGCTCGCCGATCCACGACTCGGCATCCCCCTGGGTCGTGAACTCCTCGGGCTGGACCGCGGGCTGGACCTCCGTCCCGTCGGCCTTCTCGAACCGCCACGTCCATGCCGCCATGTGAGCCTCCGTAAGTACCGGCCCGGCACCGCACACGGCGCCGAGCAAGATCCGGTTCCCCCCTGAGCCTAGTCGGACGCGCAAGACCTGCGGGTGTTCATCGGGACGCGGGAAAATCGTCGGTGTGGAACTGACATTGCTCGGCACCGGCGCCCCCGCGGGACTCCCCCGCCCCGACTGTCCGTGCGCGGTGTGCGCGACCGCGCTCGGTGCGGCCGCGCGCGGGGCGACCGCGCTGCTCGTGGACGGCACACTGCTCCTCGACCTCACTCCGGGCGCCGCCCTCGCGGCCGCGCGCGCCGGGCGCACGCTCACCGGGGTGCGCCAGGTACTGCTGTCGCATCCGCACGACGGGCCCGCCGTGGAGGTGCCGGCGGGGCTGCCGCAGCCCGTGCGGGTGCCGGACGGGCGGGAGCTGGCGCTGCTGACCGGACATCGGGTGCGGGCCCAGGCCCTGGACGCGCCGGGGACCGGCTACGCGGTGACCGGTCCGGGCGGCCAACGGCTGCTGTATCTGCCGCCGGGGGGCGCGCCCGCCGGTGTGGAGGAGGGGGCGGAGCCGTACGACATGGTGCTCCTCGATGTGCTGGGGCGGCCGGACGCGCTGGCGCGGCTGCGCGCGGCGGGGGCCGTGGGTCCGACGACCGATGTCGTGGCCGTGCACATCGACCACGACGTGCCGGCGGACGGCGAGTTGCCGCGCCGGCTCGCGGCGGCGGGCGCGCGCGCCGTGCCGGACGGGACGCCGCTGGCGGTGGGCGCCTACGAGGACGTACCCGATGTGCCGCGCCGCACGCTGGTGCTCGGCGGGGCGCGCTCGGGGAAGTCGGTGGAGGCCGAGCGCCGGCTGGAGGCGTTCCCGGACGTGCTGTACGTGGCGACCGGCGGGCTGCGGGGCGGCGACGGGGAGTGGGCCGAGCGGGTCGCCGCCCACCGTGAGCGGCGACCCGGGTCGTGGCGCACGGTCGAGACCTGCGACCTCGTGCCCCTGCTGAAGGACGACGACGGGGCGCCGCTGCTCGTGGACTGTCTCTCGCTGTGGCTGACGGACGCCATGGACGCGGTGGGGGCGTGGGACGACGCGGAGTGGGCC
>NZ_JARGEE010000821.1:0-1590 GCF_033794485.1 Streptomyces sp. MB09-02B | reverse complement strand
GGCTGGGGGGCGGTGGTGGGGGTGCGCTCGGTCGGGGGGTCGGCGGCCATGGCCCGATCCTAGCGAACACTGTCCCTCCGGCCACTCGTCCGGAATGCTCGCAGGTCGGAGGCTTGGCGACATGACCCAGACAGCCGACGGCGCGGCCGAGTCCCGCCCTGCCGCCGCCGACTCCCTCCCCGACGGTGAGTCGCGCCCCGCCGCCACGGGCGGGGCCGCCTCCGGTGATGCCGCTGCCGTCGCCGCTGCCGCAGCCGTGCCGCAGGTCCCCGTGGAGCACCGCCCGCCCGGCGTCGGTCCCCGTGTCGGACGTCGCGGTGCCGGCGTGCGCCGTATCCACCGGGCCTGGTTCGTCGCCGCCGTCACCTTCGTGACGATCATCGGCGCGGCGGCCTTCCGCTCGCTGCCGGGCCTGCTGATCGATCCGTTGCATGCGGAATTCGACTGGTCGCGCGGCACGATCGCGTCGGCGGTCTCGGTCAACCTCGCGCTCTACGGGCTGACAGCCCCCTTCGCCGCCGCGCTGATGGACCGCTTCGGCATCCGCCGGGTCGTCGCGGTGGCGTTGACGGTGATCGCGGTCGGGGCCGGTGCGACGGTGTGGATGACGTCGGCCTGGCAGCTGATGCTCTGCTGGGGTCTGCTGGTGGGGCTGGGGTCCGGTTCGATGGCGCTGGCGTTCGCGGCGACCGTCACCGACCGCTGGTTCACCGAACGGCGTGGTCTCGTCTCGGGCATCCTGACCGCGGCCTCGGCGTCCGGGCAGCTGATCTTCCTGCCGCTGCTGTCGTGGATCGTCTCCGAACGCGGCTGGCGTCCGGCCTCCGTCACCGTGGCGCTCGCCGCGCTGGCCGTCGTGCCCTTCGTCTGGCTGCTGCTGCGCGACCACCCGGCGGACGTGGGGCTGAAGCCGTACGGGGCGCGGGAGTTCGTGCCGAAGCCGGGGCCGGTGCAGGGGGCGGCGCGGCGGGCGGTGAGGGTGCTGTTCTCGGCGATGCGGACGGGGCCGTTCTGGCTGCTGGCCGGTACGTTCGCGATCTGCGGCGCGTCGACCAACGGTCTCATCCAGACGCATTTCATCCCCGCCGCCCACGACCACGACATGCCGATCACGGCGGCGGCCTCGCTGCTGGCGGTCATCGGGGTGTTCGACGTCCTCGGCACGATCGCCTCGGGCTGGTTCACGGACCGCTACGACTCACGGCGGCTGCTGGCGGTGTACTACGCGTTCCGCGGTGTCTCGCTCCTCTTCCTCCCGATGCTGCTGGCGCCGACGGTCCAGCTCCCGATGATCTTCTTCATCGTCTTCTACGGCCTCGACTGGGTCGCCACCGTCCCGCCCACCATGGCGCTGTGCCGCGAGCACTACGGTGAGGACAGTGCCATCGTCTTCGGCTGGGTCCTCGCCTCCCACCAGGTCGGCGCCGCCCTCGTCGCCTTCCTCGCCGGCCTGGCCCGGGACACCTTCGGCCGCTACGACGTCGTCTGGTACGCCTCGGGCGCGCTGTGTGCGGCGGCGGCGTTGATGGCGCTGGTGATACGGCGACGACCGGTGGGGAGGACGGGGGCACCGGTGGGGGCCTGAGGTGC
>NZ_JARGEE010000820.1:0-1601 GCF_033794485.1 Streptomyces sp. MB09-02B | reverse complement strand
CACCGGGGCCGGGAGGTCGAGGCGTCGGCCGCTTGCCTCAGCGCCCTGACGAACGTGCGCAGGGCGGGCTGGGGCGGTGCCGTCGCGCGTACGGCCGCGTGGATGGAGCGTCGGGGTTCCGGGCCGGTGAACCGGCGTACGACGACGTCCGGGTGCGTGCTGCCCAGGCCCAGCCGGGGGATGAGGCCCACGCCGAGACCCGCGGCGACGAAGCCCTGCGCGGTCGCGTAGTCCTCGCTCTCCACCACGAACCGGGGCCTGAAGCCGGCCGCGGCGCACGCCTCCAGCTGGGCGTCCAGACAGGGCCCCGGCCATTCGCTGCCGATCCACGGTTCGTCGGCGAGGTCGGCCAGCGCGAGGCCGGACCGCTCGGCGAGGGGGTGCCCGGCGGGCAGTACGGCGAGGTAGGAGTCGTCGAGCAGGTGCAGCAGCCGTACGCCGTCGGGGTCGGCGCCGCGCGGCCGTACGACGAGCGCGAGGTCGGCCCGCCCCTCCCTGACCGCCGGGAGCGGGTCATCGGGGTCGATGAGCTTCAGCTCGATCCGGACGCCGGGGTGCTCGTCGCGCAGCCGGGCGACGGCCGGGGCCACCAGGGAGGCGCCGGCGGTGGCGAAGTACCGCACGGCCAGCCGCCCCGTGCGCCCCGCCCGCAGATCGGCCAGCGCGGCCTCCGCCTCCGCGACCTGCCGCCCGATCGCACCCGCGTACTCGGTGAGCAGCAGCCCGGCCTCCGTGGGCCGCACCCCGCGCCCGACCCGCTCCAGCAGCGCGATCCCGGCCTCCTTCTCCAGCGCGCCGATCTGCTGGCTGATCGCCGACGGGGTGTAGCCGAGGGCGCTCGCGGCGGCCGTCACCGAGCCACTGGTCACCACGGCCCTGAGCACCTGCATCCGCCGCACATCCATCATGCAGCTCAGCTTAAAGGTCCATGTACCATTCTTCGCTTGTCCTTACGTGTCCTCTGTCGGACCGTGAAGCACATGCCTCTCGCGTCCACGCTCCGTATGGCCCTCCTCGCCCTCCTCTGGGGCTCGGGCTTCCTCTGGATCAAGCTCGCTCTCCACCACGGCCTCTCCCCGCTCCAGATCACGGTCGCGCGCTGCGCGCTGGGCGCGGCCGTCCTGCTGGTGCTCGCCCTGGCCGCCCGCCAGCGCCTGCCGCGCGACCGGCGGACCTGGACCCATCTCCTGGTCGCCGCCTTCTTCTGCAACGCCCTGCCCTTCGCGCTCTTCGCCATCGGCGAGCAGACCGTCGACTCGGGCACGGCGGGCGTCCTCAACGCGACGACCCCGCTGTGGGCCCTGCTCCTCGGTCTCGCCCTCGGAACGGACCGTCCCCTCTCCCCCGCCCGCCTCACCGGTCTCCTCCTCGGCTTCACGGGAATCCTGCTGATCTTCGCGCCCTGGCAGCGGGCGGGACTGATGACCGGCGGCTCGCTCGCGCTCCTCGGCGCGGCCGTCAGCTACGCGGTGGCCTTCGCGTACATGGGCCGCCACCTCACCGGCCGCGACGCCCCGCTCGCCGTCTCCGCCGCACAGCTGCTGGCGGCGACGGGGTGGGCCGCGACCGGATTGGCGACGACGGGGTGGGCGACGACCGGG
>NZ_JARGEE010000081.1:0-27159 GCF_033794485.1 Streptomyces sp. MB09-02B | reverse complement strand
AGGTGGGTTTTCGGCACACCTCCCCCACTCTCGACTTCGCTCGAGCGGGAGGTGCCCCCACCAAGGGGCTGCGCCCCTTTGACCCCCAAGCGTCCGTCCGGTGGGGCGTCTCGCGCAGTTCCCCGCGCCCCTGAAGAGCAGGGGCTGCGCCCCATGCTCTTCGGCCCGGAAGGCCGTAGGCCTTTCAGGGGCGCGGGGAACTGCGCGAGACGCCCCACTCAGCCGCCCGGCCGAAGAACGTGGCCCACCCCTCACGCGTCATATTTCGCGTCCGCCGCCGGGTCCAGAGCCAGGCGGTAGCCGCGCTTGACCACCGTCTGGATCAGTTTCGGGGTGCCGAGGGCCGTGCGGAGGCGGGCCATCGCCGTTTCCACGGCGTGTTCGTCGCGGCCGGCGCCGGGGAGGGCGCGGAGGAGGTCGGAGCGGGGGACGACCCAGCCGGGGCGGCGGCAGAGCGCGCGCAGTAGGGACATGCCGGCCGGGGGGACGGGGCGTAGGGCGCCGTCGACGAGGACCGCGTGGCCGCGGATCTCCACGTGGTGCCCGGCGATGGGCAACGTGCGGGCGCGGCCGGGGAGTTCCTGGCAGAGGAGTTGGACGAGGGGGCCGAGGCGGAAGCGTTCGGGCTGGACCGTGTCCACGCCGTGGGCCTGGAGGGGGAGCGCCGTCACCGGGCCCACGCAGGCGGCGAGGACGTCGTGGTTCAGCGCGTTGAGCAGCTCCGGGAGCAGGCCCCGGTCTTCGGCGCGGGAGAGCAGGGACGCCGCCGCGGGGGCGCTGGTGAAGGTGAGGGCGTCGACGCCGCGGGCGAGCGTCACGTCGAGGAGGCGGTCCATGGGGGCGAGGTCCTCGGGGGGCATCCAGCGGTAGACGGGGACGCCGACCACCTCCGCTCCCCCGGCGCGCAGGGACTCCACGAAACCGGGGAGCGGTTCGCCGTGGAGCTGGACGGCGACCCGGCGGCCCTCGACGCCGTGCTCCAGCAGTCGGTCGAGCACCTCGGCCATGGACTCGGAGGAGGGGGACCACTCCTCCGTGAGGCCGGCGGCGCGGATCGCGCCCTTCACCTTCGGGCCGCGTGCCAGCACCTCGACGCCCCGCAGTCGGTCGAGCAGGGCCTCGCCCAGGCCCCAGCCGTCCGCCGCCTCGATCCAGCCGCGGAAGCCGATGGCCGTCGTCGCCACCACGATGTCGGGTGCCTGGTCGAGCAGGTCCTTGGTCGCGGCGAGCAGTTCGCTGTCGTCGGCGAGCGGCACGATGCGCAGGGCGGGGGCGTGCAGGACCGCGGCCCCGCGGCGCTGGAGCAGTGCCCCGAGCTCGTCGGCCCGGCGGGCTGCGGTCACACCCACGGTGAACCCGGCGAGCGGCCCGTGTTCCGTCCGCGCCGCCCGGTCCGTGCCTTCAGTCCGGTCCGTCTGGTCCGTCCGGTCCGTCCGATCCATCAGAACCGTCCTGTCTGGTCGATCGGCTCGATCTGATCGCTCGGGTCGCTGCTGTTCGTCGTACATGGCTCTCGTCCCGCAGTCGAGTCGTTGCAGTCAGTCGAAGCTCTGTGCGTGCGGGTGCACCGATTGGTGCGCCCACATGCCGAACGAGCCTGTCAACGGCGCGTGACAGGCTCGGTTCGGCTTGATGTCGCTGGTGTTACGTCACACGTGTCACGGCATGGGCGATGTCACACCTCGGCGTAGCTGAGCTGCGGCTTCGACTCCGTCGTGGCCGTCGCCGCGGCCGTGTTCGAGGCCGTTCGACGAAGGTATACGGCCCAGGTCACCGCGAAGCAGACACCGTAGAAGGCGAGGAAGGTGACGAAGGCGCCGGTGCCGGAGCCGACCGTGAGGAAGGACTGGCGGAAGGCCAGGTTGATGCCGAGGCCGCCGAGCGCGCCGACCGCGCCGATGATGCCCATGGTGGCGCCGGAGAGCCGGCGTCCGTAGGCGGCGGCCTCCTCACCCTCCAGGCCCTTGGCCAGCGCCTTGGCGTGGAAGATGCCCGGGACCATCTTGAAGGTGGAGCCGTTGCCGAGGCCGCTGAGGACGAAGAGCGCGATGAAGGCGCAGGTGAAGAGCGGGAGCGACTTCTGCATGGAGGCGATGACGATGATGCCCGTGGCGCCGGCCATGGCGACGTAGTTCCACAGGGTGATCTTGGCGCCGCCGTACTTGTCGGCGAGCGCGCCGCCGACGGGGCGGATCAGCGAGCCGAGCAGCGGGCCGATGAAGGTGACGTACGCGGACTGCAGCGGCGTACGGCCGAACTGGGTCTGCAGGACGAGGCCGAAGGCGAAGCTGTAGCCGATGAACGAGCCGAAGGTGCCGATGTAGAGGAAGGACATGATCCAGGTGTGAGCGTCCTTGACGGCTTCCTTGGCGGCACCGGTGTCGTTCTTCAGCGACGCGATGTTGTCCATCTTCAGCCAGGCCAGCACTGCGGCGATCACGATGAAGGGGATGTAGATCCCGAGCAGGGCGCGCGGACCGCCGCCGGCCCCGATGACGGCGAGACCGATGAGCTGCACGACCGGGACGCCGATGTTGCCACCGCCCGCGTTGAGGCCGAGCGCCCAGCCCTTCTTCCGCAGCGGGAAGAAGGCGTTGATGTTGGTCATGGAGGAGGCGAAGTTGCCGCCACCGATACCGGCGAGCATCGCGCAGATCAGGAACGTGTTGAACGAGGTGCCCGGCTCCATCACCAGGAAGGCCGCGACGGTCGGGATGAGCAGCAGGCTGGCGGAGACGACCGTCCAGTTGCGTCCGCCGAAGATCGCCACCGCGAAGGTGTAGGGGATGCGGACGACCGCGCCGACCAGCGTGGCCATCGAGACGATGAAGAACTTGTCGGCCGGGGTGAGCCCGTACTCGGGGCCCATGAACAGCACCATCACCGACCACACGGTCCAGATGGAGAAGCCGATGTGCTCCGAGAGCACCGAGAAGAGGAGGTTGCGACGGGCGACCTTCTCGCCGGTCTCGTTCCAGAAGGCCTCGTTCTCCGGGTCCCAGTGTTCGATCCAGCGGCCTCCCCTGCTCGATGCGGGGGCAGTGCTCGGGGCTGTCATGACGCCTCCACGTTCTCCGGGCTCCGGTGTCGCGATGCGGTGATGAGGGGTGATGAGTCCCGAAGGTAGGGAGGGCGCGTTTCCTGGCTGTGGCACTGAGTGACCGGAAAGGAACTTTGCTCTCACGAGCGGGCGGCCCGGCCGGTGAGGAATCGGTGAGCAGGGCGTCATACCGGACGATGCCGGGTGGATACCCCGTGGTCACGCCACCTTCGGCGCGGCCCTCATGCCAATGTAGGCGCACCGGGTGCCGTCGCTCAGCGTGGCGAAGACCACAGGCATCCAGTCCTCCGCGAACGAGGCACCGCCGCCCGCGCCGGCGAACACCGTCTCCGACAGGGGCACGAGTTCCATCTCCAGGTCCGGCGAGTAGCCGACCATGCCGTCCACGAAGGCGTACGTGAGGTGCGGTGTGCCGTTCCTCTCGCTGATCGTGATGACGACTCCCTCCCTCTTGTACGTACCGGTCCAGGGCGTGATGTCGACGGTGGGCGGCTCGGCGGGCGGGGCGAACGGGGCGGGCAGCGTGATTCCGGCCAGCTCCGCCAGAAGCTCGCGCAGCAGGTCGGCGTAGAGGAGGCGGGAGGAGCCGCCGTTGGTGAGCAGCGCGACGGCGACGCCCTGGGTGGGCACCACGCGGAGGAAGGCGTACTGGCCGGTCGCGGCGCCGTCGTGGCCGTAGCCCGGGACGCCGTCCCAGTCGTAGAGCGTCCAGCCGAGGCCCCAGCCGTCGGCGCTGACCGTCCATTTGTCGGGGACGTCGGTCTCCCGGGCCCGCATGGCCGTCACCGTCTCGGGGCGGAGGATGCCGGCGCCGCCGTCGAGGTGCGCCTTCGCGTACCGGACGACGTCTCCGGCGGTGGCGAGCACCCGGGCGCCCGGTCCGGCGGCGCGCGGCATCAGGTCCCAGACGGGGGCCGGGGTCTGCGTCCCGTCCTCCCCCGCGAGGTGGCCCATCGCCGTGCGGAACGGCAGCGCCTCCTCCGGCAGGGTCATGGAGTGCGTCAGGCCGAGCGGCGCGAACACCCGCTCCTTGAGGGCCTGGTCCCAGGTCAGCCCGGTCAGGACCTCGACGATCCGGCCGAGGACGACGTATCCGATCCCGCTGTACGACACCGCCGTACCGGGCGGGCAGTCCATCGCCACGCCCTTCGCGGCCTCGACGTACCGGGCGATCGCGTCGTCGCCGCGCCCGGTGTCGATGTGGAAGTCGCAGGTCAGGCCGCTGGTGTGGGAGAGCAGCATGCGGGGCGTGATGACCTCGGTGGCGGCCGGGTCGACGGTCGCGAACTCCGGCAGCACCTTCGCCACCGGGACGTCCAGGTCGAGTTCGCCGGACTCCACCAGCTGCATGACGAGGGCGGCGGTGTAGACCTTCGCGATCGAGCCGAGCTGGAAGACGGAGTCGGTGGTGGTCTCGACGCCGGTCGCACGGCTCAGTACCCCGCTCGCGAGTTCGTGGACCTCCCCGTCGACGACGAAGGCGAGGCTCGCGCCGGGCACGTCGTGGGTGGCGCGCAGGGTGTCGAGCCGACGCTGCCAGTGGGCGAGGTCGAGGGAGAGGGTGGCGGTGGCGGTGGGCTGGGACATGGCGTGTCCTCCGGGAGCGTGGTGAGGGGCTGCCGCTGTGCTGCGCGGCTACGTGGAACACCGTACGCATTGCGCACAGCGTGCGCAACCCTGGAACACCGTTCCAGCGTGGACGCACGAAAGCCGGGAGAGTTTCGGAGCGGGAGGCTTCAGGAAGCGGGGAGGTCAGGAAGCAGGAGGTCAGGAAGCAGGGGGCTGCCTGAGTCGTTCCGTGAGCTGGATGAAGGCTGTTCGGCGGTGTTCAGGGATGCCCAGGGCGGACGCCGCCTGCTCGGGGGAGAGCGGGCCGGTCCCGGGCGCCGGGGCCGGGGCCTGGGGCAGGTCCTGCTCGGTCAGCTTGCCCGAGCGGATCAGGACGTCGCGCACCGGGACGCCGAGGGCCCGGGACAGACCGCGCATCGTCTCCAGATCGGGCATGCTCTGCCGCTGCAACAGCCGGGTGATGGCCGCCCGGTGGACCCCCGCGTCCTCGGCGAGCCTGGTCTTTCCACCACCGCGCGGGCTGTCGATGTCGTACCCGCGCGCCCGCATCACGCCTTCCATCCAGGCCGCGAACGCGTCGATGTGTCCGGCATCGCTCTTCATGGTGGACGCTCCTCCTCCGACCCGGAACCGGCCCGAACCGGCCTCTGGCCGATGTAGTCGTCACCGCCCCGCCACCTGGTTGCCCCGGACACAGCGGTGGGGGTGGGCCACGACTCCGGCCCACCCCCACCCACGTACCGGTGCGCGTCAGCTCTTCGACTCGCCCACGTAGCTGAGCCTGTCCGTGCCGCCCTTCTCCCAGGTGATGATCACGTCGTCGCCGGAGCGGCGGACCGTGGCGAAGGTGACGTCCTCGTCGCTGACGTCCTTCGAGGCCATGGGGGTCAGGGCCATACGGAAGTTGTTCTCGTCGCGGTAGGCGCCGACGCCGGTCATGATGCCCTTGCCGCCGACCATGTCTATGTAGGAGAGCGGGTGCTGGCCCTTGCCGTCGCCGCTGGTCTGCTCGGCACCGATGGTCAGGGTCCGGATTTCGTCGTCCTGCCACTGGCCCTCGACGCCCGTGGCGGGCGCGGTGGTCGAACCGCCGTCGTCCAGACCGCCGTCGGGCGTGCCGGTGCCCTCGTCGGCGGCGTCGTCGGTGGCCTCCGCCGTCGGCTTCGCGGAGTCGGTCTCCGTGGCCGAGACGCTCTGCTGGGGCTTGGCCGTGGTGTCGTCGTCCCCGTCGGCGGTGAGGAGGAAGACTCCCCCGCCGATCACCGCGAGCGCCGCCACGACGGCCACGATGATCAGCGCGACTTTGCCACCGCTACCACCGGAAGGCGGGGGCGGCGGCGGGTAACCCCCGTACTGGGGACCGTAGTTCGGCGCACCAGGCGCACCAGGCGCACCCGGAGCCCCGTACGGCGGCTGCCCGCCGGCGCCGTACGGCGGCTGCCCACCCGTCCCGTACGGCTGTTGCGGAGCCGTCGTGTACGGGTTCGGCGGCTGGCCGGGCACCTGACCAGGGGGCGGGTACGCGCCCGGGTACGGCTGCTGCGGCGGCTGGGCTCCGTAACCGTCGTACGGCGGCTGGCCGGGAGGCTGGGTCATCGGCGGGTGTCACTCCTTGAGTCGCTTCGGCGAGGCGAGCAGTGCGAGGAAACACCTGCCTCAAGCGTGCCCAACATCCAACACCCGGTCAGTCGTACGCAAGTGCGTATCCCGGTCGGTTACCGGGTCAGTACACGACCCGTCGGCCACCACCGCGGCCTGCGCCGGGCCGCCAGGTCCTCGGCCCAGCCGAAGGCGACCACACAGACGGCGATCAGCAGCCAGGTCACGACCAGCACGGGCCAGACGCTCTCCAGCAGCCAGGGGGTGTTCTGTTCGAGGAACACCACGTTCCACAGCCGGTCCCACTGGGTCGCGGCGATCAGGATGCAGGTGTTGTGCCAGAGATAGATCGTCACCGCGCGGGAGTTGAGGAGGGTGATCAGCCCGTCCCAGCGGCGCAGCCGGTCGGGCCACTCCTGCCACGACGGGCTGATGTGCAGCAGCAGCGCCACCGTGCCGACGGACCAGAGCGCCTGGGCGAACGGCATGCTGTCCAGGTCGTTGCCGGTGCCGAAGTCGTGGTTCAGGGCGTACCAGAGGCCGGTCAGGGCGACCACCGGGGCCACGGAGGGGACGAGGTAGCGCGGGAGGCGCGCGAGGATCCCCTCCTGGTGGGCCATGCCGAGGATCCAGCAGGCGCCGAAGGTGCTGAAGTCCGTCAGCCCCGACGCGAACCGCTCACCCGGCAGTTCGAGCAGGCCCAGTTCGAACACCCCGGCCAGCGCGATCGGCGCGAGGACCGTCACCGCCGGCACGGCCCGCAGCGCGCGGAGCAACAGCGGGGAGAGGACGACGTACCAGAGGTAGGCGCGGACGTACCAGAGCGGGCCGGCGAGTTCCGCGGCCCAGTCGGCGCCGATGAGGCCGTGCACCCCGGGCAGGCCCTCGGCGTACGGCGGGTCGCTGATCGGGAGGATCCAGAACGTGAGGTGGAACCACCACCAGCCGGGGTGCCCGTCCGCGTCCGGTCCCCAGCCCTGGGCCACCATCCCCGTCACGCCGACGACCCCCAGGAGCCAGACCGGCGGCAGCAGTCGGCGCAGACGGCCCCGGACCACGCCCAGGGCCGGGCGCTTCAGCGAGCGCGCCATGAGGTTGCCGGCGAGGGCGAACATCACGCCCATGGAGGGGAAGAGGAGCGGGAGCCAGGCCCAGCCGGTGAGGTGGTACAGCACCACCCGGAAGAGGGCGAGGGCCCGGAGGAGGTCGAAGTAGCGGTCCCGGCCGGTGGCCTTGGCGGGCGGTTCCTGCGGCCCGCCCCCGGCCTGCGGCGGCACGCCCGGCGCGGCGGAACCGGACGGCGAGGAGTCGGGCGGCGTGGAGCCGTGCGCGAGCGTGCTCATCCGACCGGCCTCCGCTCGCCCGACTGCTGCTGGGGCACGGCGCCCTCCGTGGGCGCGCCGGGCAACCCGACGGCCCCCGTCCGCCGCAGCTTCTGCCAGCGCAGCCGGCCGCCGGTCAGCGCCGTGATCCACGACTGGAGCAGGACGACGTACATCAGCTGGCGGTAGAGGAGTTGCTGGAGCGGGAGGGAGATCAGATGGGTCATGCGCTCCTTGTCGAGGTGGAACGCGAGGGCCGCGCAGACCACCTGGACGGCCAGGACGCCCAGCCAGGCGCCGATGGTCTTCTCCGTGGGCCCGAAGATCAGCCCGTAGAGCAGGAAGACGTCGATGAGCGGGGCCAGCAGGGGCGCGACGACCATGAAGAGGGACACCAACGGCAGGCCCACGCGCCCGAAGCGGCCGGAGGGGCCCCTGTCGAAGAGGGAGCCGCGGTGCTTCCAGATCGCCTGCATGGTGCCGTACGACCAGCGGTAGCGCTGGGACCACAGCTGCTGGACGGATTCCGGGGCCTCGGTCCAGGCCCGCGCGTTCTCGGCGTAGACGACGTGCCAGCCGTCGCGGTGCATGGCCATGGTGATGTCGGTGTCCTCGGCGAGGGTGTCCTCGCTCATCCCGCCGACGCGTTCGAGGGCCGTGCGGCGGAACGCCCCGACCGCCCCGGGGATCGTCGGCATGCAGCGCAGGATGTCGTACATCCGGCGGTCGAGGTTGAAGCCCATCACGTACTCGATGTGCTGCCAGGCGCCGATGAGGGTGTCCCGGTTGCCGACCTTGGCGTTGCCCGCGACCGCGCCGACGCGGGGGTCGGCGAAGGGCTGGACCAGTTCGCGGACGGTGGACGGTTCGAAGACCGTGTCGCCGTCCATCATGACGATGATCTCGTGCCGGGCGTTGGCGATGCCCCGGTTCAGGGCGGCGGGCTTGCCCGCGTTGAGCTGCCGTACGACGCGGACGCCCGGCAGGTCCTTGCCCAGTTCCTCGACGATGCCGGCCGTGCCGTCGCTGGAGCCGTCGTCGATGACCAGCACCTCGATGGGGTGGTCGCTCGCCACCAGGGAACGGACCGTCTTCTCGATGCACTTGGCCTCGTTGTACGCGGGGACGAGCACCGAGACGGGTTCCGTGACCGGCCCGTCCGGGCCCCAGCGGAAGTTCCGGCGGCGGACCCGGCGGGCGTGCACGAGGGAGAGGACCAGCATCAGGCCGAAACGGGCGAGGACGAGGACGCCGACGACCGCGAGGGCGACGACGAGGAC
The DNA here is from genome assembly GCF_033794485.1 of Streptomyces sp. MB09-02B. Classification (NCBI taxonomy): domain Bacteria; kingdom Bacillati; phylum Actinomycetota; class Actinomycetes; order Kitasatosporales; family Streptomycetaceae; genus Streptomyces; species Streptomyces sp. MB09-02B. The sequence goes on along the minus strand of NZ_JARGEE010000081.1, from coordinate 18,328 downwards.
GCTCGTCGTCCTCTCCGAGACCTGCACCAGGGTGACCCAGACCTTGCCCTTGACCAGGCCGAGGCCGGTGACCGGGGTGTGCGCGCTGGGGGCCTTCAGGGCACCGGTCAGGGTGTCGAACTTGTAGCCCTTGACCTGGAGTTGGGGAATGTAGCGGTCAAGCGCGGCGACGGTCTGCGAGCGGTCGCCGCCGGAGTCGTGCATCAGCACGATCGCGCCCTCGCCGCGCTCGGGCGTGGACCGGCGGATGATCTCGGCGGCGCCCGGCCGCTGCCAGTCCTGGCTGTCGGTGTCGCTGACGACGGTGATGTAACCGCGGCTGCCGATGTACTGGGTCACCGGCCACGTCCGGTTGTCCATGCGCTCCGAGAACGACGAGTACGGCGGCCGGAACAGCGAGGTGCGGATGCCGGCGGCGCCCGCGAGCGCCAGCTGGTTCTGGGAGAGCTCCCAGTCGATGCGGTCCTTGCTCTGGAGCGAGAGGTCCGGGTGGTTGAAGGTGTGCAGACCGATCTCGTGGCCCTCGTCGACCATGCGTTGGACCAGGTCCGGGTAGCGGGAGGCCATGGTGCCGGTGATGAAGAAGACGGCCTTGGCGTCGTGCTTCTTCAGCATGTCGAGGACCTTGGGGGTCCACCGGGGGTCCGGCCCGTCGTCGAACGTCAGGACCAGCTCGTAGTCGGGGACGTCCAGGCTGCGTCGGCGTTCCGAGCGGGTGTCGATGACGGGCCCGCCCTTCAGTATGTCCTTCGGCACCCGGTCGTTGGAGACGGGCGGCCGGACCCGGTGGTCCGCGAGGATCTCGCTGTGCACGTATCCGCGCAGCATGAGCATGGCCATCAGGGCGAGGAGCAGCACACAGGGCAGCAGGTAGCGCAGTGGCACCCGCCGCCCGGAACGCTTCTTCGGGCTCTTGCGCGCACGCTTGGCGGAGCCCTTCCCCGTGGGGTCGACGGTGTCGCCCGCACCTGTGTTCGAGGAGGGCGATGAGCGGGTGGGGCGCCTGGCGGCACGCGAGGGCGTGCCGCCGCGCTGGGAGCGGGTCATCAGGCGGGTGTCTCCGGGTTCTGCGGACCCTGCGGGTCCTGCGGGCCCGCCGGCTCCTGCGGGCTCTGTGAGCTGTCCGAGGTCGCCGGGGCCGGCTCGACGGGCGCCGGGGAGGCCGGACCGCCGGCGACGGTGTCCGTGTCGCCGCCGCCCGGAGCGGGGCCGGGGTCGGTGGTGTCCGAGGGAGTGGGCGAGGGCGAGCCCGAGGGGCTGGGGTCGACCTTCGGCGGCTCGGACGCGGAGGCGGACGGCTCGGGGTCCTTGGCGCTGGTGCTCGGCTTCGGCCGCGGCACCACTCCGGCGCTGGGCTCGACGGAGGGCTGGACGCCGGCGGGCGACTCCGGCCGCCGGTCCCGGCCCGCCGCGCCGGTCGGCGACTTGCCGCCGGGCGAGACCGTCGCTCCCGCGCGGCCGCCGCCCGGACCGGCGTCCGGCACGAACCCGTCGGCCGTGTCGGCCAGGTCGTCCGACTCGGCCGGCAGCGGAGGGGTGTCCACCTTGCCCGCCGGCTTGTCGTCCTTCTGCATCGGCACCGGCAGCCAGGGCGCGTCGGAGTTGCCCGACACCAGGGTGCCGACGATGACCACGGCGTACGCCGCGCAGGCGGTGCCGACGGCGATGCCGAGTCGCCGGTAGAGGTTGCGGCGCCGCCCCGACTCGTCGACGAAGACCGGCCCGTCGGAGTCCTGGCCGGCACCCGCCGCGTCCCCGTTCTTGCCGGCGTGCTTGCCGGTTCCCTCCTCCACCTCACGCCCCACACCGTCGAGTTGGACGGTCACCTCGTGCGGGTCGTGGTTGCGCCCGGGCTGGTCGGGCTGCTCCCAGGGCCTCGCCTCCACCTGGGAGACGGCTCCCGTTCTACCGGCGGCGTCGGGCCAGACCACCTGGTCCGCCGTACCACTGCCACTACCACCGCTGCCACTACCATCACGGCCCGGACCCGGGCCCTCGCCCTCGGTCCGCTTCGGCTGAATGCCCTTGGGCCAGTTGTCGACGTGCACGCACTTCCCCCCACGGGATCGTTCCGAGCGCGTGGTCGATGCCGGACTGTCGCACTTTCCTGTACCGGACCGGGCCCCCACCCGATCCGGGGCGCCCCACCCATCACACGCACCCGGGCCAACGAATGTATGGGCGGGAAAGATGTGTATGTGTGTGACGTCAGGTGAAGGTCATCATGATGAGTGCATCTGTGGGCGGAATCCACCCGTCCTCCGGATGTGCCAGCCATACTTCCGCCGCCGCCAGCTCGGCGGCGGCCCGCCGCAACGCGTCGAGCCCGGGATGGCTGAACCCCTTGCGCCACACCAGCGAGACCGGGGACAGCGGCACGGGGTCGACGAGCGGCCGCGCCACCGTGCCCGGCATGGGCGGGAAGTCCACCACCGCCAGCACCGGGGACCTCGTCTTGGCCATGATCCGCTGGAACTCCTCCTCCCCCACGGCCAGCGGGGCGGGCGCCGCGACCTCGATCCCCCGCCCCGCGAAGAGCCGCGCCGCCAGGTCCGTCCACTCCGGCGTACGAGGGTTCCCGGCCCCCGCGTACACCCGCTCACCTGCGAGTTCCGTGAGCGGTACGGCGTCCAGCGCGGCCAGCCGGTGGTCCTCGGGCAGGATCACCGTCATCGGCTCGTACCGCACCGGCTGCTGTGCGAGCCGCGCCCGCACCGCCGGTTCGAGCCCGGCGAACCTCCCGAACGACACGTCCAGCCGCCCCGCGAGGATCTCGGCCGCCGCGTACGTCAGCCCGCTCTCGTAACGGGCCATCAGCTCCAGCTCCGGGGCGAGTTCCCGGGACCGCCGCAGCACCCGTGCCCCGGTGGCCAGCCCCGGCGAGTTGAGGTCCACCAGCAGGGGCCGCACCTGCCGGAACGCGACCACCAGCTCCTCGTGCGCGTCCAGCACCCGCCGCGCGTGGGGCACCAGCCGCTCCCCGTCCTCGGTCAGCGCCACCTGCCGGGTGCTGCGCACGAACAACTCCACCCCCAACTCCCGTTCCAGCCGCCGGACGTCCCGGCTGAGGGCCTGCTGGGCGACGTAGAGCCGAGCGGCGGCCCGGGTGAAGTGCAGTTCCTCGGCGACGGCGAGGAATCCGCGGAGAAGCCGAGGATCGACGGCGTACGGGGCAGCGGGCATCCGGCGAATCTACAACCGAAGTGCGTAAATGGCGACGGAGCAGGTGTTGGACGGTGGATCAAGGAACGGGCGACGGTGAGTCACATGCCGAGACACGACCCTGACCACCCACACATGCCCCTGCTCACCGTCACCGCCGACACACTCGTGGCAGCGGACTTCTCTTCTCGTCGCCGCCCGAGAACCTCGCCCCGAACGGGGCGCGGGGAACTGCGCGAGAAGCCCCACCCATCCGCACCCGCCGACGAGACACGCACCCCCACCCCCTCAGGCGCCCTCCCCCCCTACCGCGCCCTCTTCCAACACCCCGGCACCCTCCGCTTCACCGCCGGAGGCCTCCTCGCCCGCCTCCCCATGGGCATGTTCAGCGTGAGCGCGATCCTCATGATCGCCGGCGCCCGCGGCTCCTACGCCCTCGCCGGCGCCGTCGTCGCCACCGGCCTCGCCGCCGCCGCCCTGATCGCCCCCTGGACCGCCCGGCTGGTGGACCGCCACGGCCAGGCCCGGATCGCCGTTCCCGCCACCGCCGTCGCCCTCCTCGGCGCCCTCTCCCTGATCGCCTGCGTCCACTGGAACGCCCCGGCCTGGACCCTGTTCGCCTCCTACGCGGCCACCGCCACGACCCCCAACACCGGCGGCATGGCCCGCGCCCGCTGGGCCCACCTCCTGAAGGACGACCCGGCCGCCCTGCACACCGCCAACTCCTTCGAACAGGCGGCGGACGAACTCTGCTTCATGATCGGCCCGGTCGTCGCCGCCTTCCTCTGCACGACGCTGTTTCCCGAGGCCGGCACCCTGGTCGGCGGTCTGCTCTGCATGACGGGCGTCCTGTTCTTCGCCGCCCAGCGCGCGACGGAGCCGCCCCCCACCGGTCGTACGACCGCGAAGTCCCCCCTGCGCGCACCCGGCATCCCCCCGCTCCTCGCCGTCTTCCTCGCCACCGGCGCGGTCTTCGGCTCCCTGGAGGTCGCCACCATCGCCTACGCGGACGCCCGGGGGCACGCCTCCTCGGCGGGCGTGATCCTCGGCCTCCAGGCGGCCGGCTCCTGCGCGGCGGGCCTGGCCTACGGCGCGCTGCGGGTGTCGGGCCCGGCGGAACGCCGCTTCCGCCGCTGCCTGGCCGCGATGACCGTCCTGATGGCCCTGCCCTGGCTGACCGCGACCGCCACCGGGTCCCTCCTGCTTCTCGCCCCGGCCCTCCTCCTCGCCGGCATGGCCACCGCCCCGACGATGGTCACCGCCATGGCGCTGGTCCAACACCGCACCCCGCAGGGCCAGTTGAACGAGGGCATGACCCTCGCCGTCACCGGTCTGCTCGGCGGGATAGCGGGCGGCTCGGCCCTCGGCGGCTGGGTCGCGGAACACGGCCCGGCGGCGGGCTCCGGTTTCGCCTCCGGCACGACCGGCTTCGCGGTGCCGGTGGGCGCGGCGGCCCTGGCCCTGCTGATCGCGGCGATCCGGCCGAATTCCCGCCGCCCCATTGACGCAATCTGAGCCCACCCTTACCTTCCGTCGAAGCGCTTCGACGTCATTCGTCGAAGCGATTCGACCCCACCGTTCGACGATCCATCCGACTCCCCTGGAGGCACGGGATGTCAACGGCACGAAGGCGTATGACGGCGGTCGCCGCGGCGGCCCTGAGCGGAGCCCTGCTCCTGACCTCCTGCGGCGGCTCGGACGGCGGCGGTGGCGGAGACGGCAGGACCCTCCGCCTCTGGCACTACGAGGGCCCCGACAGCGCGATGGGCGTGGCCTGGAACGCGGCGATCGAGGAGTTCGAGAAAACCCATCCGGGCGTCGAGGTGGAGTTCGAGGAGAAGGGCTTCGAGCAGATCCGCAAGACCGCCCCGATGGTCCTCAACTCCTCCGACGCGCCCGATCTGATGGAGTACAACAAGGGCAACGCGACGGCCGGGCTCCTCTCCAAGCAGGGCCTGCTGACCGACCTCACCCCGGAGGTCACCGCGCGCGGCTGGGACAAGAAGATCGGCGCGGGCATCCGAACCACCAGCCAGTACGACACCGACGGGGTGATGGGCTCCGGCAAGTGGTACGGCGTGCCGAACTACGCCGAGTACACGATGGTCTTCTACAACAAGGACCTCTTCGCCGAGCACGGCATCGCCGAGCCCACCACACTCGCCGAACTCACCGCCGCCATGGACGAGTTCGTCGACGCGGGCATCACCCCGCTGGCCAACGCCGGGGCCGAGTACATGGCGCAGCAGTACCTGTACCAGCTGGCGCTGAGCAGGGCGGACCGCGCCTGGATCGACTCCTACCAGCTGTACCAGGGCAAGGCCGACTTCCACGACGCCGCGTGGACGTACGGGGCGGAGACCTTCGCCGACTGGGTGGAGAAGGGATACATCAGCGAGAAGTCGACGGGGACGAAGTCCGAGGACGCGGGCGTCTCGTTCATCCAGGGCAAGGCGCCGATCCTGTTCTCGGGGAGCTGGTGGTACGGCCGCTTCAAGGCGGAGAACACGTTCGACTGGGGCACCTTCCCGTGGCCCGAGACCGACCTCACGCTCGGCTCGGGCGGCAACCTCTGGGTCGTCCCCGAGGGGGCGAAGAACAAGGAACTCGCCTACGACTTCATCGACATCACCCTGTCGGAGAAGATCCAGAACCTGCTGGGCAACGAGGGCGGGGTCCCGGTGGCCGCCGACCCGGCCGCCATCACCGACCCGCGGGCCAAGAAGCTGATCGCCGACTTCAACACCCTCGCCGAGAAGGACGGTCTTGCCTTCTACCCCGACTGGCCCGTCCCCGGTTTCTACGACGTCCTCGTCTCCGAGACCCAGAAACTGATCACCGGCGACGCGGACCCGGACGCCTATCTGGACGCGATCGGGGAGGCGTACGAGAAGGACGCGCCGAAGCGATGACGGTCACCGTCGAACGGGGGCCGGCGGCCGGTGCGGAGCGCCGTGCCGACCGCGGCCGCCGCCGCCCGCGCCGCCCCGGTGACTCCTACGCCCTGTTCCTCCTGCCCGGCGCCCTGGCCTTCTTCGCCGTGGTCGTCGTGCCGTTCCTGATGAACACGGGGGTCAGCTTCACCGACTGGCAGGGCGTGGGCGGCCCCGTCTGGTCCGGCCTCGACAACTACCGGGAGCTCGCGGGCGACGAGGACTTCTGGGCGTCGTTCCGGCACAGCCTGTTCATGGTGGTCGCGATGGCCGCCGTGCCGACCGCGCTGGGGCTGGTGCTGGCCGCCGCGCTGTTCGACTTCGTCGGCAAGCACTTCGGCAGCCGGGTCACCGCGGTGCTGCGCGCCTGTTTCTACCTCCCGCAGGTGCTGCCGATCGCGGTCGCCGGCATCGTCTGGAGCTGGATCCTCGCTCCGGAGAACGGCTCCCTGAACGAGCTGCTGAAGGCGGTCGGGCTGGGCGGCTGGCAGCAGGACTGGCTCGGCGACCCGGATCTCGCCCTCTACACCGTCATGGCCGTGATGGTGTGGGTGCAGCTCGGTTTCCCGCTGGTGGTCTTCATGGCGGGCCTGCAACGCGTCGACCCGGCGCTGTACGAGGCGGCCGAGCTGGACGGAGCCGGCTGGTGGCGCCGCTTCCTGCACATCACGCTGCCGCAGATCCGCCCCGAGATCCACGTCGTCCTCCTCTGGTGCACGATCGCCGCGCTGAAGGTGTTCGGCGCGGTGTACGTCCTGACCAAGGGCGGCCCCGGCGGCGCCACGGACGTGCCGTCCTACTTCTCCTTCACCACGTTCTTCGAGAAGACCCAGGTCGGCTACGGCGCGGCGATCTCCACCGTCCTGACCGTGCTCGTCCTCGCCCTGGCCCTGGTCGGCCTGAGGCTGCAGGAGAGGACCGACCGATGACCACCGCCCTGCGCCGCTACCCGGTGCTGATCGCCCTGTGCGTCGCGGCCCTGTTCATGATCGTGCCGTTCCTGATCGTCACGCTCAACGCGGTCAAGTCCCCGACGGAGTACGCCCAGAACGGCCCCCTCAGCCTCCCCGAGGGCTTCTACACGGACGGCGTCCGGGACTTCTGGGAGCGCGTCGACTTCGGCCGCAAGCTCGTCAACTCGGTACTGATCAGCGGCTCGGTGGCGGTGCTCGCCGTGGTGCTGTCCGTCCTGAACGCGTACGCGATCGGTATCGGCCGTATCAGGGGCCGGACCTGGGTCCTCGCCTTCTTCGTCCTCGCGAACGTGCTCCCGCAGGAGGCGCTGGTCTATCCGGTCTACTACCTGAGCAAGGAGGTCGGCCTCTACGACACCAGACTCAGCGTGATCATCGTCTTCACGGTGATCCAGGCGGCCTTCGGCACCTACCTCCTCGCTTCGGTCCTCGGGCAGTTCCCGCGCGAGATCGTCGAGGCGGCCCGGATCGACGGCGCGACCAAGTGGCAGGTGCTGTGGCGGATCGTCGTCCCCGTGAGCCGCCCGACCCTGGGCGTGCTCCTGGTCTTCTTCTTCATCTGGACCTGGAACGAGTTCCTGCTGCCCCTGGTCATGCTGATCTCCAACGACAACCAGACCGTGTCCGTGGCCCTCGGCGTCCTCCAGGGCCAGCGCCTGATGGACGCCACGATGACCAACGCGGCCGCCCTGCTCGGACTGCTCCCCGCCCTCGTGTTCTTCCTCCTCTTCCAGCGCACGCTCACCCGGGGCATCGCCGTGGGGGCCGTGAAGTAAACCGTGACGTAAGGGCCGTGACGTAAGGGCCGTGACGTAAGGAGATCGCCCCCACATGAAGTTCACCGACGGCTACTGGCTGCTCCGCGAGGGAGTCACCGCCGCGTACCCGGCGCAGGTGCTCGACATCACCGCCACGGACGGCGGCGCCCTGGAGCTGCACGCCCCGACCCAGCCCATCCGCCACCGCGGCGACCTGCTGAAGGGACCGGTCGTGACGATCAGCGCCCACGCCCCGATGCCCGACGTCATCGGTGTCACGTTCACCCATTTCGAGGGCGAACAGCCACGCGGCCCCCGATTCGAGCTGACCACCGAGGAGTTCACCCCGCACACCTCCTACGACGACGAGCACGCCACCCTCACCGCCGGAGAACTGTCGGTCCGTATCGCGCGCGGCGGCCCCTGGCAGGTCGACTTCCTCGCCCACGGCCGCACGCTCACCTCCAGCGGCCCCAAGTCGATGGGCATCATGCGCGAGGCGTCCGGCGCCCACTACCTCCGCGAGCAGCTCAACCTGGGCGTCGGCACCTCGGTGTACGGCCTCGGTGAACGCTTCGGCCCGCTGGTCAAGAACGGCCAGGTCGTGGACATCTGGAACGCCGACGGCGGCACGGCCACCGAACAGGCCTACAAGAACGTGCCGTTCTATCTCACCGACGCGGGCTACGGCGTCTTCGTCGACCACCCCGGCAAGGTGTCCTTCGAGGTCGCCTCGGAGGTGGTGTCGCGGGTCCAGTTCAGCGCGGAGACCCAGCAGCTCACGTACTACGTCATCTACGGCCCCACCCCGAAGGACATCCTCCGCAAGTACACGGCCCTCACCGGCCGCCCGGCCCTCCCGCCCGCCTGGTCGTTCGGCCTGTGGCTGTCGACGTCCTTCACCACCTCCTACGACGAGGAGACGGTGACCTCCTTCATCGAGGGCATGCGGGAGCGCCGGCTGCCGCTGTCCGTCTTCCACTTCGACTGCTTCTGGATGCGCGAGTTCCAGTGGTGCGACTTCGAGTGGGACCCCCGGGTCTTCCCCGACCCGGAGGGCATGCTGGCCCGCCTGAAACGCCGGGGCCTGAGAATCAGCGTCTGGATCAACCCGTACATCGCCCAGCGCTCCCCGCTCTTCGCGGAGGGCAAGGCCCTCGGCCACCTCCTGCGCCGGCCGGACGGCAGCGTCTGGCAGTGGGACCTGTGGCAGCCCGGCATGGCGCTGGTGGACTTCACCAGCCCGGCGGCCCGCGAGTGGTACGCCTCGAAGCTGGAGAGGCTGCTCGCCCAGGGCGTCGACTGCTTCAAGACCGACTTCGGCGAGCGGGTGCCCCTGGACGTGGCCTGGTCCGACGGCACGGACCCGGAGCGGATGCACAACTACTACACCTACCTCTACAACCGCACGGTCTTCGACGTCCTGCGCAAACACCGGGGCGAGGGCGAGGCGGTCCTCTTCGCCCGCTCGGCGACGGTCGGCGGCCAGCGCTTCCCCGTCCACTGGGGCGGCGACTGCGAGTCCACGTACGAGTCGATGGCCGAGTCCCTGCGGGGTGGCCTGTCGCTCGGCCTGTCGGGCTTCGGCTACTGGAGCCACGACATCGGCGGCTTCGAGGGCACCCCCTCACCCGCCCTGTTCAAACGCTGGATCGCCTTCGGCCTGCTCTCCTCCCACAGCCGGCTGCACGGCTCGTCGTCGTACCGGGTCCCCTGGCTCTTCGACGACGAATCGGTCGACGTGCTCCGGAAGTTCACCCACCTCAAGCTCAGCCTCATGCCCTACCTCTACGAGGCCGCGCGCACCGCCCACACCGAGGGGGTGCCGATGATGCGGGCGATGGTGCTGGAGTTCCCGGACGACCCTGGCTGCGCGCACCTGGAACGCCAGTACATGCTGGGCTCCGACCTCCTCGTGGCGCCCGTCTTCAACGACGAGGGGGACGTCACGTACTACGTCCCCGAAGGCACCTGGACCCGCTTCCCCGACGGCGGCACGGTCACCGGCCCCCGCTGGGTCCGCGAACGCCACGACTTCACTAGCGTGCCGCTGCTGGTCCGGCCGGGCGCGGTCGTCCCGGTCGGCGCGACGGCGGACCGCCCGGACCACGACCACGCCGACGGGGTCACCCTGCACGCGTACGGCCTTGAACACGGCGCCCAGGTGACGGTCCCGGTGGGCGGGGTGACGTTCACCGTCGTCCGGGAGGGGAACGTGCTGCGGGCGTCCTGCGCCGACCCGAGAGCGCCCTGGGGGCTGGCGGCGGACGGGCGTGAGGTCCGGGCGGAGGCGGGCACGGGGTTCCTGACGACGGAGTTGGACGGGGAGTCCGCTCCCTCTGAAACGAGGTCGAAGTGACGGTGAAGATCACGGACGTGGCCCGGCACGCGGGCGTCTCCCCGAGCACCGTCTCGTACGCGCTGAGCGGCAAGCGCCCCATCTCGGCGGAGACGCGCGCCCGGGTCGAGGCGTCCATCCGCGAGCTGGGGTACCGCCCGCACGCGGGTGCCCGCGCCCTGGCCAGCAGCAAGTCGAACGTGCTGGCGATGGTGGTGCCGTTACGGGCCGGGATCCATGTGCCGGTGGTCATGCGGTTCGCGGTCTCGGCGGTCACGACGGCCCGCGCCCACGACCACGACGTCCTGCTGCTGACGCAGGAGGAGGGCGAGGAGGGCCTGCGGCGGGTGGCGGACTCGGCCCTGGTGGACGCGTTGCTCGTGATGGACGTCCAACTCCACGATCCGAGGCTGCCGTTGCTGCGCACGCTGGACCGCCCCTCGGTCCTGATCGGTTTTCCCGCCGACCCCTCGGGCCTGACCTGCATCGACCTGGACTTCAGGACGGCGGGCGAACTGTGCGTGGAGCATCTGGCCGGTCTGGGCCACCGCGTGGTGGGGCTGATCGGCTCCCCGCCCGAGGTCTACGTCCGCCAGACGTCCTTCGCCCAGCGGGTCGTCCAGGGCTTCACCTCCGCCGCCACCCGCAACGGCATGTCCTCCACGGTCCACCCCTGCGAGGCCACCCCGGCGGCGGCCCGCGCGGTCGCGGAACGCCTCCTGCGCGAACAACCGGCCCTCACGGGCGTGGTGATCCACAACGAGGCGGTCCTGGAGCCTCTGGTCGACGCGTTCGAGCACCTGGGCCTACGCGTCCCCGCCGACCTCTCGATCACGGCCCTGTGCCCGGACGACCTCGCCGCCGCCCTGCCCGTCCCCCTCACCTCGATCGGGATCCCGGCGGCGGAGGTGGGTGAACAGGCGGTGGCCCTCCTGATGAAGAAGCTCTCCGGCACGCCCGTCCCCGAGGCCACCCTGCTCGCGCCCCGCCTGACGGTGCGGGCGAGCACGGCGCGCCGGGTGGCGGGATGACCGGGCGGCGGGTGTCCCGCTGAGAAATGACGAAAGCCCCGCTGCCGTAAGGCAGCGGGGCTTCGCCCACATGGGAATTGTGGAGATGGCGGGAATCGAACCCGCGTCCAACGGTGCTAAATCAGGGCTTCTCCGTGTGCAGTTCGCTGTGATTTTCTCGGCCCCGGCGATCACGCGAACAAGTCGCCGACGGGCCCAGTCACTGTTTGATTTCCCTCTTCACCCCGTGACCGGGATCAAGGTTTAGTCCCCTAGCTGATGCCAGGATCCGGGTCGGGAACAGCCCCGGGCTGACACTCCCACTATGTGAGGAGCAGTCGCTTCGCTATCTGATCAGACGGCGAGCGCGTACTGCGTCTTCACGGGAGAATCGCTGTTGGAATTGGCGATTATTTTTTTCGGCCTGTGGTTTACGAGATCATGGCCGCTTCCTCGACACGCTTCCCCTGCCTCAACAACCGCTGTCGAAACCGATCATCCCCATGTTGTTTTTTCAAGGCCTCCCGAAGGGGGCCGACGCACCCGCTGTGAGGTGCAGAGCCATCGTACGTGACCAACGTGAGCGCGTGCCACCGTATTCCCGGCGGCCTCGCCCTACTGGCCCCGCTGCTTCCGCTTCGCCGCCGCGATCGCCCGGTCCGACTCGCGCCGGTCCTGCTTCTCCCGCAGCGTCTGCCGCTTGTCGTACTCCTTCTTGCCTCGCGCGAGCGCGATCTCGGCCTTGGCCCGGCCGTCCTTGAAGTACAGGGCGAGGGGCACGATCGTGTGGCCCGTCTCCTGTGCCTTGGCCTCCAGCTTGTCGATCTCCTCGCGGTGCAACAGAAGCTTCCGCTTGCGGCGCGCGGAGTGGTTGGTCCAGCTGCCCTGGTGGTACTCGGGGATGTGGGCGTTGTGCAGCCACGCCTCCCCCCGGTCGATCTGGACGAAGCCGTCGGCCAGCGACGTCCGGCCCTCGCGCAGCGACTTGACCTCGGTACCCATGAGGACGAGACCGGCCTCGTAGGTGTCGATGATCGCGTAGTCGTGCCGGGCCTTCTTGTTCTGGGCGACGATCTTCTTCTTGCCGCCCTTCTCGCCGTCCCGGCCCTTGACGGCCGCCCCGCCCTGCTTGGGCTGGGACTCCTTCGGTACGTACATTCCCTTGCTCATAGTGCCGTCCATTTTGGCACCACACAGGGGGTGCGGGGGAAGCCGATTAAACGGGCGCGATCAGCGACCACGGTCAACAGGGGTGGCTCACTGCCCGAGACCGCTGAGCACCGTCTCGGCCCGCCGCAGGGCGTCCTCGTCCGCTTCGAGGTCGGGGGTGATGCCCCGGCCGTCGACGCCCCGGCCGGAGGGGGTGCGGTAGTGGCCGACGGTCAGTTCGGCGACGGAGCCGTCGGGGAGGCGGCTCGGCATCTGCACGGAGCCCTTGCCGAAGGTGCGGGAGCCCACGACCACCGCGCGCCCCCGGTCCTGGAGGGCTCCGGTGAGCAGCTCGGCCGCGCTCATCGTGCCGCCGTCGACGAGCGCGACCAGGGGTCTGGTGGTGTCGCCGCCGGGTTCGGCATGGAGGGCCCGCTGCCGGCCCTTGACGTCGTACGTGGCGACGAGGCCCCCGTCGAGGAAGGCGGAGGCGGCGGTGACGGCCTCGGAGACCAGACCGCCGGAGTTGCCACGGAGGTCGAGGACGAAGCCGGCGGCGCCTGCGGACTGCGCGACGGCGGCTCGTACGACATCGCCGGAGCCCTTGGTGAACGCGTCGACCGTGATGACGCTGACCCCGCCGGCGGTGCGGCTCACGGTCACGTCCTCGGTGGAGAGGCGGGCACGGCGCAGGGTCGCGGACCAGGTCCGGTCGGCGCGCTCCAGCACCAGCGCCACCTTCGTACCGGCGGCCGCGCTCTCGGGGGTCCCGGACTTCCCGGTGCCCTCGTCGATCGCGTCGCCGCGGAGTAAGGAGACGACCTCGGTGACCGGCCGGCCGTCGACCTTCCGGCCGTCGACGCTGACGAGGCGGTCGCCCGCGCGGATCCCGGCACGGGCGGCGGGCGAGGCGTCCTGCACCCGGGTCACCTCGATCCGGCCGTCGCGCTCCAGCCGGGCCCAGAGGCCGACGCCGGTGTACTCGCCGTCGAGGGCCTCCTCGAACTGCTCGTACTCGCCCTCGGAGTAGACCGCGCCCCATCGGTCGCCGCTGCGGCTGACGGCGCGCTCGGCTGCTTCCACAGGGGACTTGCCCTCGGCCATGGCCTCGGCGGCGGCGTCCGCGACGTCCTGCTCCCTGTCGGCCGGGGTGGGGCGGGAGGGGTTCGCGACGGCCGTCGCCTCCCGACGCGGGTCGTCGAAGGAGCCGGTCGCGGCGCCCGTGGCGAGCACACTCGCGAAGACCAATGTCAGGGCCGCCCCGCGGCCGACGCGGCGGGGCTGGGAGAACAGGTCGCGGCCTGACATGTCGGCGAGTCTAGGACAACGCGAAGGGCCGTACCGGCCCTTGCCCGGTACGGCCCCAGGGGCATGCGTCACACCTTCAGGTACTTGCGCAGCGCGACGAACGCGGCCAACGCCGGCATCAGGAAGCTCACCGTGAGGATGAGCGGCAGCTTCACGAGGACCGCGTCCCAGCCGACGAAATTGATCAGGGGCAGGTTCTGGGACAGCGCCACCCCGTTGTCGATCACGAAGTACTGGCCCAGGCCCAGGAAGACACAGGCGATCACTCCGCCGATGACACCGGCGACCGCCGCCTCCATGATGAACGGCGCCTGGATGTAGAAGCCCGAGGCGCCCACCAGCCGCATGATCCCGATCTCACGACGACGGCTGAACGCGGAGACACGCACGGTGTTGACGATCAGCAGCAGCGCCACGACCAGCATGACCGCCATCACACCGCGCGCCGCGAGGTTCAGGTAACCGAGGAGCTTGAAGAGGTTGTCCAGGATGCCCTTCTGGTCCTGCACCGACTGCACACCGTCACGGCCGTTGAAGGCACTCGCGATGACCTGGTACTTCTCCGGGTCCTTCAGCTTGATGCGGTACGACTCCTGCATCTGGTCCGGGGTGAGGCTGCTGGCCAGGGGGGAGTCGCCGAACTGCTCCTTGTAGTGCTTGTACGCCTCGTCCTGCGACTCGTGGGCGACGTTGTCGACGACCGCCATCTTGTCCAGGTCGGACTTGATCTGCTTCTTCTGCTCGGTGGTGACGGCGCCCTTGGCGCAGTTGGGGTCGGACTCCGCGTCGCTCTTGTTGCAGAGGAAGACCGACACGTTGACCTTGTCGTACCAGTAGCCCTTCATCTGGCTGACCTGGTCGCTCATCAGCAGCGAGCCGCCGAACAGGGCGAGGGAGAGGGCGACGGAGACGACGACCGCGAAGGTCATCGTGAGATTGCGGCGGAGACCGACACCGATCTCCGACAGGACGAACTGGGCCTGCATGGCGTCTCGCTGAGCCTTTCGTGGACGGGGGCGGTCAGTGCTGGTAGCCGTAGACGCCGCGTGCCTGGTCGCGGACGAGGCGGCCCTTCTCCAGCTCGATGACGCGCTTGCGCATCTGGTCCACGATGTTCTGGTCGTGGGTCGCCATCACCACGGTGGTACCCGTGCGGTTGATGCGGTCGAGCAGCTTCATGATGCCGACGGAGGTCTGCGGGTCGAGGTTGCCGGTGGGCTCGTCCGCGATGAGGAGCTTGGGCCGGTTCACGAAGGCCCGTGCGATGGCCACACGCTGCTGCTCACCACCCGACAGCTCGCCCGGCATCCGCTCCTCCTTGCCGCCGAGGCCGACCAGTTCCAGGACCTGCGGCACGGACTTGCGGATCTCGCCGCGCGACTTGCCGATGACCTCCTGCGCGAAGGCGACGTTCTCGCCGACCGTCTTGTTGGGCAGCAGCCGGAAGTCCTGGAAGACCGTCCCGAGCTGGCGCCGCATCTGCGGCACCTTCCAGTTGGACAGGCGCGCGAGATCCTTGCCCAGGACGTGCACCTGACCCTGGCTGCACCGCTCCTCCCGGAGGATCAGCCGCAGGAACGTGGACTTTCCGGAGCCGGAGGAGCCCACGAGGAACACGAACTCGCCCTTCTCCACCTCCAGGGAGACATCCCTGAGTGCGGGGCGGGTCTGCTTGGGGTAGACCTTGGACACGTTGTCGAATCGGATCACGGATGCACCACAAGCCGTCGGGAATGGATGGACGAGACTGTACCGCGCCGTAAGCGGACCCCGGTGAGGGCGCAGCCCGAACAAAGGGGCGCGGGGAACTGCGCGACCAGCCCCCACCGACCCGCGGCCCTCCCGCAACCGCACCCACCCCTTTCCGAGGCCCCCGCGCAACCTCCGGAGGAACCTGGCACAGTGGTGTGGAGGAACGGTCCGGTTCCACGAAGCGTTGAGGTATGTGTGAGGCCATTGCAAGGAGGGCGAGGCGCATGACGTACGACCGGTTGGTGTGCGCGAACTGCGCGTCCCCCGTCGCCGAGGGCCGCTGCCATGTGTGCCGGGCCAGCCGCGAGCGACTCCAGCAGGAGAACCCCTTCGCGAGCCTGAGCCCCATGACCCTGATCGCCCTCCTGGCGATCCTCATAGCGGCAGTGGCACTGCTGGCGCACCAGACGGCATAGGGCGCCTCCGCCGGCACAGGGCGTGCGCGGGCGGGACAGGACGTACGACGAAGGCCCGGGGCTGGCTGCCCCGGGCCTTCGTCGTACGTGTGCCGTGCTCTGCCCGACCGTCTACGGTCAGGCGGCGGCGCCGCGGCCGGCCATCAGGCGCGGCAGCAGACGGAAGCCGATACCGCCGGCGATCATCGTGGCGGCGCCGACCAGCAGGAACGTGGTCTCGGCGGCACCCGTCTCGGCCAGCTCGCCGGTGCCGGCGCCCTGAGCCTCGGTCTCCGAGCCGGTGTCGGTGAGGGCCGAGGAGCCCTCCTGCTGCACGACCTCGTCGTTGCCGCCGTCGGTGTCGGTCCCACCGGAGGTGGAGCCGCCGTCGGTGGAGCCGCCCGAGGTGGAGGAACCGCCGTCGGTGCCGCCGGAGGTCGAGCCGCCGTCGGTGGAGCCGCCGGAGGTGCCGTTGGAGGTGGAACCACCCGACGTGCCGTTGGACGTCCCGTTGGAGGTGGAACCACCGGAGGTGCCGTTGGACGTCCCGTTCGAGGTCGAGCCGCCCGAGGTGCCGTTGGACGTCCCGTTCGAGGTCGAGCCACTGGTGCCGGTGGTGCCCGTGGTGCCCGTGGTGCCCGTGGTACCGGTCGTGCCGGTGGTACCGGTCGTCCCCGTGGTACCAGTGGTGCCCGTGGTGCCCGTGGTACCGGTGGTGCCCGTGGTACCGGTCTCGCCGGTCGTGCCGGACGTACCGACGGTGCCCGTCGTGCTGACGGCGCCGGTCGTGCTGACGGCGCCGGTCGTGCCGGTCGTGCCGGCGGTGGTCTCACCGGTCGTGGTCTCACCGGTGGTCTCACCCGTGGTCGCACCGACGTTGGTGTTGCCCTCGGTGTCGTTACCCGTCTGCACCGAGACGTTGGCCTTGATGGAACCTCCGTCGTCGGTGCCGACACCGACGCCGACTCCGAGGTCCAGCGCGGAAGCGGCGCCCGCGGCGGTCAGCGACGCACCGGCGGCGATCACGGCACCCGCGGCTATTCGCGCCACGCGGATCCGCGTCTTCTTCGTCATATGGCTGCTACCCCCAGTAGCTATCAGTTAATGGAGCAGCGCCCGGGGCCGCGATCAACGGGAGCCATCGGTTGGTTCGAGAGTCCCCCGGTTCACATGCGCCCCAGTAATGCGCATGCCATACGCCAACCTTCCCAGTTTTCCCAGTAACGTCAAGGTCGTTGCGTACGCGATGTCCCGTTCATCGCATATGACCTCGTCACTGACATGTGAGTGTGACGTAAGACCCAGACATCCCCACACAGACAAGGCAACTGCCCTCCGGTTGAGGGCAGTTGCCTTGTCGACAAAGCGCTGAATTTCGCGGTTCTACTTCTCCTGCTGCTTGCGCCAGCGAATTCCGGCCTCCAGGAAGCCCTCGATCTCGCCGTTGAACACGGCCTCGGGGTTACCGACTTCGTACTCGGTGCGGAGGTCCTTGACCATCTGGTACGGGTGCAGGACGTACGAACGCATCTGGTTGCCCCAGGAACTGCCGCCGTCCTTGAGGGCGTCCATCCTGGCCCGCTCCTCCTGGCGCTGCCGCTCCAGCAGCTTCGCCTGAAGGACGTTCATCGCGGTGGCCTTGTTCTGGATCTGCGACCGCTCGTTCTGGCAGGAGACGACGATGCCGGTGGGGAGGTGGGTCAACCGCACGGCGGAGTCGGTGGTGTTGACGCCCTGGCCGCCGGGGCCGGAGGACCGGTAGACGTCCACGCGCAGCTCGGACTCGTCGATCTCGATGTGGTCGGTCTGCTCGACCACGGGCAGGACCTCGACACCGGCGAAGGAGGTCTGGCGCCGACCCTGGTTGTCGAAGGGCGAGATACGGACGAGCCGGTGGGTGCCCTGCTCCACGGAGAGTGTGCCGTAGGCGTAGGGCACCTGCACGGCGAAGGTGGTGGACTTGATGCCCGCCTCCTCCGCGTACGAGGTCTCGTACACCTCGGTCTTGTAGCCCTTCTGCTCCGCCCAGCGCAGGTACATCCGCTGCAGCTTCTCGGCGAAGTCGGCGGCGTCGACGCCACCGGCCTCGGCGCGGATGTTGACGAGGGCCTCACGGGAGTCGTACTCGCCGGACAGGAGGGTACGGACCTCCATCTCGTCCAGCGCCTTCTTGACGGAGGTCAGCTCCGACTCGGCCTCGGCGCGGGTGTCCGGGTCGTCCTCCTCCTCGGCCATCTCGAAGAGGACACCGAGGTCGTCGATGCGACCGCGCAGCGCCTCCGCCTTCCTGACCTCGGCCTGGAGGTGGGAGAGCTTGCTGGTGATCTTCTGCGCCTCGTCCGGGTTGTCCCAGAGGGACGGCGCGGCCGCCTGCTCCTCGAGCACGGCGATGTCTGCCCTCAGCTTGTCGAGGTCCAAAACGGCCTCGATCGACTCCATGGTCGAGGAGAGGGACTTCAGCTCTTCGGATACATCGACGACTGCCACGCCCCCAGCCTAACGGCTCCGCCGGGTGGCCATGAGGGGGTGCCCTCGGCCCGGGGCCTGTA
>NZ_JARGEE010000819.1:0-1626 GCF_033794485.1 Streptomyces sp. MB09-02B | reverse complement strand
ACGCCTCCCGCGCCCGCCGTCCCCGCCGTACCCGTCACGCCACCGGCGCCCGCCGTGCCCCCGGCGCCGCCCGCCGTCACCACGCCCCTCGTCCCGGCGGCGCCGTCGGTGCCTGCCGCGCCGCAGCAGGCCGTCACGCTGCCGGCGTTCGACCGGGGCCTCGCGCAGCGGGTCGGCAGAACCGCGGCGGACCCGGTGACCGACGCGCTCACCGCTCTCCAGGCCGCCGTCGACGCCCTGCTCAAGGCGGTCACCTCCGGCGACCTCGCCCAGGTGGTGCCCGCCGTCACCGGTGTGGTGACCAGCCTGCTCAAGCTCATCGCGGCCATCCTGGTCGGCAGCGGCCTGCCCGTCCCGGCCGACCTGCCGCCGGTACAGCCGCCGGCGGAGCTGCCCGCGACGCCGCCCACGGGCACGCTGCCCGTTCGCTAGACCGGCTGGTTCGTATGACCTGTCGTTCGGCGTCAGATATGACCTGTCCGGTACGGGGTTTCCGCCGGCGCGAGGGCTCGTTGGACACGGCGCAGTGCTTCCAGTATTCCGAGGAGAGGAACACGATGAAGTCCCTGAAGGCCGCCGCTGTCGTTGCCGGGTCCATGGCCATCGCTGGCGCCGCCGCGCCGGCCTTTGCCTACGACGCCACGGACGTCACGCCCACCAGCCTCAACGGCGCGGTGAACACGCTCTTCAAGGAGCCCATCTCACCCGCACCCCTGCAGCAGCAGTCGAACGCGCTCGACACCGAGAACAAGGACTCCGTGCTCCACACGGTGAGCGGCGCGACCAAGACCCTCAACTCCTCCGGAGGTCCCGGCCAGCTCCTCGGTGGTCTGCCCCTCCAGCGCTGACCGTTCCCCTCGCGGTCCCACGGGGCCGGTTCCGCGACACCGCGGGGCCGGCCCCGGTCGTTCTCCCGCCCTTCCGGAGAGGTGGTTCCACGGTGTTCGAGGCGTGTCCCCCGTTCGTGTGGTCGGTCGGCGGCTGTCGCCCGGTCGGGTGAAAAGGCGGCAGGGTCGTTTGGCGGGCGTGGATAGGGTTCCGCGGTGACTTCAACTTCCGCTGAAACCCGCCCTTTCCGCCCCGCAGACCTCGGCACGCTCGTCGTCATGGCCTGGAGCGGTGAAGCCCCCGACGGGGACATGCCCTACCTGCTCGCCTACACCCTCGGCGACGGGCAGAGCGGTCCCGAGGGGTCCACGGCCGCCGTCGCGGATCTGCTGACGAGCCTCGGTCTGTCCATCGGCGAGAAGGTCGTCGACGGCGCCGCCCACCCCAGCCTGCCGGTCACCCTGCTCGTCGAGGCGGGCCAGGCCGTCGTCACGATGCCGCAGCTCAACGCCCAGTGCCCCGCACCGCCGGAGTGGCTCGCCGCCGTAGACCGACGCGGCTTCGCCTACCTGCTCTTCGCGACCCGCCCCTGGCCCGAGGCCCGGCCCGGCATGCCCGTCGAGCCCGAGGCCCTCGCCGCCTTCGCCGGTGACGCCGAGACGCTGACCAGCGCGGCGCACGTCCTCCTGCCGGCCCGCAGCCTGCGCGGCTGATGGCCGCCCCGGCAGGGCGGTCGGCAGGGCGGGCTCCGGGGCGGCCATCAGCCGCGCGGGCTGGCGGCCGGCAGGGGGACTGGAA
>NZ_JARGEE010000818.1:0-1639 GCF_033794485.1 Streptomyces sp. MB09-02B | reverse complement strand
GTGGGAGGGGAACCGGGCGAGGCCGGTGGTCCGGCCGGGGCGGGTGCCGGCGGCCGCGGCTACACGGCCATGCCGTACACGATGGTGAAGAGCGTGCCCAGTGAGCCGATGATGAAGACGCCGGTGAGGCCGGCGATGATGAGGCCCTTGCCCTGTTCGGCGCTGAAGGTGTCGCGGAGGGCGGTCGCGCCGATGCGCTGTTTGGCCGCGCCCCAGATCGCGATGCCGAGGCAGAGGAGGATGGCGACCGCCATCACGACCTCGATCATCACGCGTGCCTCGTTGCCCAGGTCGCCGAAAGGCCCCCAGTCCGGGGCGATTCCGCCGATGATGGTGGTGATGTCGCCCTTGTCGGCCGCAACGAACATGTAAGTCACCGCCCCTAGTGGGTAGTTCTGTTGTCTCTGTGTGGTGTGCGGCACGTGCGCCGCCTCGGCGTCCGCTCCGCACGCCTCCGCGCGGGTGCGCAGAGGTCGGGCCCATTCTCGCCGACAATGACGCTGTCGTATGTCGACTTGGCGTCATTGATTGGCGGGTTTCGTACGGATCCCTTGCCTCCGGCCCGTGCGGGACCCTAACGGGGGCGCGGAACGGTAAACGAAGGGTCGTATCGTCACTCTGTGTATCACGGCAGGTCACGCCGGGCAATGAGGATCAAGCGGAACCTGTGGTGTGGTTCCGTCGTTATCCCTCTTCTGTGGCCTCAGAGGGCTGGGTCTGTCCCGCTTCTGACGGGATGTCGACCCTGGCTCGCCCCTGTTCTCCGTGGGTTCGAGTGTGCCTGATGTGGGCGTAAGGGTCGTGTGTGGGGCCCGGGTGGCCCCGAGGGGCGGGCTTTGGCCAGAAGTGTGTGGGATCGCGATCGCAATTTTGGTACAAATGATCGAGTGGTGCCCCTGTGTGTTCTGGCGTCAGGCGTGAGAGCGGGGCGCCCAGTTGAGGGAACGAATCTGCGAGGGCGTCCACGGGGGTAGGCGTGAGCGAGGACAGGCCCGTTGTCTCGGCCGAGATACCGGAGTTCACGGGAAACCTGGAGCAACTGGAGACGGACGCCGGGGACATCGCGTTCGACGGGACGGCGGTCGGTGCGGCGGGTCTGCTGATCGACGCCAACTTCAATCTGCTGGAACCTTTCTACAAGGCTCCCGAGGCCGACCAGCTCTTCGCGACGACCGCGCCGGTCGCGGCGGCCGGCCACGACCTGCAGACCGAGCTGGGCACGGTCTCCAAGGCGCTGCTCGACTACGCGGCCGAGGTCCGGCCCCTGGTCGACCGGCTCAACTCGCTGCGCGCGGAGGCGGCGGCGTTCGAACGGCGCGTGGCGGACGACGAGGACTGGGTCGCGGACGGCGACCTCATCGACGAGAACACGGCCCGCCGCAACGCGGTCAACGCGGCCTGGTCCGCCTTCCAGGCCGCCGAGCGGACCTGTTACAACAAGATCGTCGCGCTGGTCGGCGGGGAGCCGCTCGTCGTCGGCGACGGTTCGAACAAAGAGACCATGTACGGCTACCGGGGCGAGGACCTGAACAACGCCGGTGGTCTGCCGTGGGGTGACCCGGTCGAGGAGTCCAACCCCTGGTACTACATCCACGAGCACGCCTGGGACTTCACCGTCGGCTTCGTCGTCGACGGCGTG
>NZ_JARGEE010000817.1:0-1641 GCF_033794485.1 Streptomyces sp. MB09-02B | reverse complement strand
CCGCCCCCCACGCCCCCTAGGCGGAGCCACGCGCCGACAACGGCTCCGCGATGTCCTCCAGCGACCGCCGTTCCGCCCGCACCGCGAGGAACGCCGCCACCAGCCCCGCCGCGCACATCAGCCCCGCGCCGATCTGGAAGGCGAGGACCGTGTCGGAGACGACGCCGGACTCCGTCAGCTCGGCGAAGATCAGCGGTCCGCTGATACCGCCGGCGGCCGTGCCGAGGGCGTAGAAGAAGGCGATGGCCATGGCCCTGGTCTCCATGGGGAAGACCTCGGAGACGGTGAGATAGGCGCTGCTCGCCCCGGCCGACGCGAAGAACAGCACCACGCACCAGCAGGCCGTCAGGGTCACCTCGTCGAGCGAACCCCGGTCGAACAGCCAGGCCGTGCCGAAGAGCAGCACGCCGGAGAGCAGATACGTACCCGAGATCATGATCCGGCGGCCGACCGTGTCGAACAGCTTGCCGAGCAGCAGCGGGCCCATGAAGTTTCCGGCGGCGATGAAGGCGAAGTAGTAGCCGGTGTCGGAGGTCGGGACGTCGTAGAACGTGGTGAGGATCGCGCCGAAGCCGAAGGTGATCGCGTTGTAGAGGAACGCCTGTCCGATGAAGAGGGAGAAGCCGAGGACGGCGCGGCGGCGGTAGCGGGAGAAGACCGTACGGGCGATCAGGCCGAAGCCGACGCTGCCCCGCTGATGGATGGTCATCTCCCGGTCGGCGGGCGGCAGCGGGCGCCCCTTCTCCTCCTCGACCTGTTCCTCCACCTCCGCCACCAGACGTTCGGCCTCCTGTTCCCGGCCGTGGATCAGCAGCCAGCGGGGGCTCTCGGGGACGTTCCGGCGCACCAGCAGGATCACCAGGCCCAGCACCACACCGAGGGCGAAGGTCAGCCGCCAGCCGACGTTCGCCGGGAACAGGTCGGTGTTCAGGGCGACGATCGACAGCAGCGACCCGCCGATCGCGCCGAGCCAGAAGCTGCCGTTGATGACGATGTCGACGCGGCCCCGGTACTTGGACGGGATCAGCTCGTCGATCGCGGAGTTGATGGCCGCGTACTCGCCGCCGATGCCGAAGCCGGTGAGGAAGCGGAAGAGGAAGAACCACCAGGTGGAGAAGGAGACGGCGGTCAGCGCGGTCGCCGCCAGATAGACCACCAGCGTCACCATGAACAGCTTCTTGCGGCCGAACCGGTCGGTCATGTGGCCGAAGAAAAGGGCGCCCGCACAGGCGCCGGCGACATACAGGGCGGCCGCTATGCCCGTGACCTGCGCGGACGAGATCGGCAGCCCGCTGCCCTCCTCGGAGAGCCGACCCGCGATGTTGCCGACGACGGTCACTTCCAGACCGTCGAGGATCCACACGGTGCCGAGGCCGATCACGATCGTCCAGTGCCAGCGCGACCAGGGCAGACGGTCCAGGCGCGCCGGTACGGCGGTGGTGATCACACCCGGTGACTTCGGGGCTGTGACGGACATGGGCGGGGGCTCCCTCCACTTCGAGCGAACCCGACCCGAGTGCCCTCCCGAGCAGCGATCACGCCCGGCCGCCGCCACGGCACCCCGAAAGACACCGGAACGGCACGCGAACGGCATCCGGACAGCCCCGAACGGCCTACGCCCCCCGGCTCTAAAAAACATCT
>NZ_JARGEE010000816.1:0-1667 GCF_033794485.1 Streptomyces sp. MB09-02B | reverse complement strand
GGCGTGCTGTGCCGTTGCTCGGGGACCGGCGCCGATGAGGCCGACGCCGCATCCGACCCCCTCCGCGTCGGCCTCATCGGCGCCGGTCCCCGAGCAACGGCACAGCACGCCCCTCACGCCGGCCACCCAGGCGGCCTCGCCCGGCGGGTCGGCAGCCCCCGCCGACGCACACCCCACCTCCCTCACACCCACCACCGCCGGCCACGCACCCACCGGCACCCACACGGGCGCCACCTGGGCGAACCCGGTCCCCACGGTCGTCCTCGGCCCCGCCGAGTCCCGTCGCCCGGTCGCCGCGCAGGCCGTACGGGACGCCGAAGGCCCGGCCCTCGTCGTCACCTCCGACCCCACCCTCTGGGCGGACACGAAGGACGCCCGCGCGAAACTGGGCCCGGTCCTCCTCTACGACCCGGCACACCGCTGCGACACCCCGGCCCGACTGCACTGGTCGCCCATCTCCGGCTGCGAGGACAAACCGACAGCACTGGCCAGGGCCATCGCCCTGCTCGCCCCCATCCGCCCCACCGCCAGGATCGACCAGGCGGTGGCGGACACCGCCGAAACCCTCCTGCGCAGCTACCTCCACGCCGCCGCCATAGACTCCCGCACCATCCGCCACCTGCACCGCTGGGCCCAGGGCAGCAACGTCCAGGAAGCGGTCCGCGCCCTGCGGACGAACCCGAAGGCGGCCCCCGGCGCGGCGGGTGAGCTGGAGTCGGCGCTCACCTCGCACCCCGAACGCCGGGACATCGCACAGCAGTTGACGGCACGCGCCCTCTCCGCCCTCTCGACGGTCAACGTCCGGGAAGCGTGCGCCCCGAACCGAGCCGACTCCCTGGCGCTGGATTCCTTCGTGCACGAGGGGGGAACGCTCTATGTGGTCGGCGACCCCATCGAGGACCCCAAGGCGAACCCCTCCGCCATGCCTCTTCTGACGGCTCTCGCCTCAAGCGTGGTCGAGCGCGGCCGGCGCATGGCCGAACGGTCATCCTCCGGCCGCCTCGACCCACCACTCACCCTGGTCCTGGACGACGTGGCGGCCGTGGCCCCGCTCCCGCAGCTCCCCACGCTCCTGACCGGCGGTGCCGACCAGGGCCTCCCCACCCTGGCCCTCCTCCGCTCCCGCGAACAGGCCCGATCCCGCTGGCCGAACGCCGAACTCCCGCTGCCGTGACAGCTGTGCCGGAGGCGGTCAGGAGGAGGCACCCTCGTCCGCCTCCGCCACCGCGTACCCGGCCACGGACGGCCACCGCACGGTCAGCACCACCGACTCCTCCTCCGCGACCCAGGAGTGGTCCACCCCGCGCCCCCAGACGACATAGTCGCCCTGGCGCTCCAACACCACGCTACGGCCGGGGAAGTCGACCCGGAAACGACCGCTGATCAGCACCTGCAGAGCGGTCCGTTCCTCACCCCTGACCCACTCGGCGCGCGTGTCACCCCGCGGATGCACACCCCACTTGATCTCCACCGCCTCACTCCGCCGCGGATCCCCCTCCGCCTTGAAGTGGCCGAGCAGCCAACCCCGGTCCAGCGCCGCGTCCTTGCCCGCATTGCCCACATACACGCCGTCGTCCATGCCGCCGAACGCTAACACCCGACCCCCGCGCCCAGAGTCCCGAGCCCCACACCTATGCCCACTCCAGCACGTACTCCAACTCCCGCCC
>NZ_JARGEE010000815.1:0-1690 GCF_033794485.1 Streptomyces sp. MB09-02B | reverse complement strand
GGCGGGGGCCGCGAGGGCGACGGTCTGGTTGTCGGGGCGCACGAGCTGCGCGGCCGGCGCCGTCTCCGTGACCGAGATGAGCTTGGAGCGCTCCTTGACCTGGGTGACGACGTAGTTGCGGCCGCCCTTCTTCGCCGTCACGTCGAAGGTCTCGACCGGCTTGTCGCCGTCCTTGACGATCAGCTTGAAGCGCTCGGCGGGACCCTCCCCCTCGGGGTCGGCGACCTCGACGCTCAGCGAACCGCCCGCGATGGCGGTCACGCTGAACGTGCCCAGCTGCTTCGGCTCGCCCGGCGGGAGCGCGGCCGGTGCGGCGGCCCCCGTCACGGCGGCGGGGGAGCCTGCGGACGCGCCGTCCTGGGCCGTGCCGCCGACGCGGACCACGTACGCGGCGCTGCCGCCGTTGTTGAAGAACCCGTACACCGAGTGCGCGAGGTAGTAGCCGTCGGTGAACTCGCCGAACGCCGCGACGAACTGGGACCAGTTGGTCACCAGGGTCGGCTCGTTCAGCGGACCGGTCGGGGCCAGGCCGACGAAGGCGGCCACGGACGTGCCCACACCCTCGATGGGACGCGAGCCGCTGGCCACCTCCTCGACGTAGACGCCCGGCGACAGGTAGGACGGCATGCTCTGCTCTCCTTGGGGTACGAGACAGGTCGCCTCTCACCCTCACGCGCGAAGCGCGTCCGTCGAAACGTCCCGGAGGGCCGGGACGGGGGCAGTGTCGTTGCCCGCAGGGGCACTTCGCGGAGCACTTCGCGGGGCACTTCGCGGAGCAACTCTGCGGGCGCTCGACGGAGGCTGCCCCTTGAGGCAGGCAAGGCTGCCCCGGCGTCTCTGACCCGCCCACGGGGCGCTGCCGTAGCGTCCCGGTGGTGAGCCTTTGGACTTCCCTCGAACCCGCCTCCGCGACCGTGGACCCGGGGAGCAGTACGACCGTACGGCTGCGCCTGCGCAACACCGGTGACGTGGTCGACGAGTACCGCTTCGAGCCGGTCGGTGACATCGCGCCGTGGACGACCGTGGAGCCGCAGACGCTCCGGTTGTACCCGGGGACGACGGGGTCGGTGGAGCTGACGTTCGCGCCGCCGCGCACCCCGGACGCGACGGCCGGACCGAACGCGTACGCGGTGCGGATCCTGCCGACCGAGCACCCGGAGGCGACGACGGTCCCCGAGGGGAACCTGACGATCACGCCGTTCACGGAGGTCCGGGCGGAACTCGTCCCTCCGACGGTCAAGGGGCGGTTCCGTGGGCGCCCGAAGCTCGCCGTGGACAACCTGGGCAACACGAAGGTCACCGCGTCGGTCAGCGGCAGCGACAACGGCGACCAGCTGTCGTACGACATCCACCCGAGCAATGTGCAGATCGAGCCCGGGCGTGCCGCCTTCGTGAAGGCCACGCTGAAGCCCCGGCAGATCATCTGGTTCGGGTCCAAGGAGGAGCGGCCGTACACGTTCGCCGTGAAGCGGTCGGGGGTGACCCCGCTCGACGTCGAGGGCACCTATGTGCAGCGGAGCTTCCTGCCCGGCTGGCTCGCCACCTGCCTCGGCGTCTTCCTGGCGCTCGCCATCACGTTCCTGACGTTGTGGCTGGCGTACCGACCCCCGGTGGTCAGCGCCACCACGGAGCTGCGGGAGGCCGCCGTCAGCACGCTGCCGCCCTCCCCCTCGCCGAGTCTGTCCGCCCC
>NZ_JARGEE010000814.1:0-1691 GCF_033794485.1 Streptomyces sp. MB09-02B | reverse complement strand
GAACGGGGGAACGGGGAACCGGGGGAGAGCCCGGCGTCGGGAAGCGGAGGCTTCCGGGCGCCGGGCTCCACCCGTCTCAGGACGATGCGGGCCCGCCGGTCGCGGGGGACGTGCGTTTCAGGAGCACGTACCCCTGGATGACACCCCGCAGGACGTACGTGTCGCGCGGATGCAGCTGCCGGGCGAAGGCGGGGACGTCCTTCACCCAGCGCGAGTTGTTGTTGAAGACGATGTAGTCGGGGGCGAGCCCCTTCGCGCGGCCGATCCAGAAGACCCGGCAGCGGGACGTCAGCCGGGCTATGGGGCCGACGTTGGACTCGACGGTCGCCCCGTCGGGGATGGTGTCCAGCAGCCTCTCGACCGCTCTGACCTCGGCGGGCACCCGATAGGCGTCCGCCTTGGTCAGGTTGCCCAGCGGCAGCGCGGTCGTCAGCGCCAGCGAGGCCGCGAGGACGGCGGCGGGCAGATGGAGCGCGTACGAGCGCAGCCACGGCCGGGAGCTGTGGCGGGCGGCCGGGAGGGCGTCGACGAGCGCGAGGGTGATGATCGGCATCAGGACGGCGCTGTAGTGCCAGGCCGTGCCCCAGTAGTTGTCGTCGGAGGAGACGAACCGCCAGCCCAGGGTCGGCAGGACCGCGATCAGGACCGGAGAGCGCAGGGCGAGCAGTCCGCTGGTCGGGATCAGCAGCCAGAGAACGGTGCGGATCTTGACGTCCAGGCCGTCGAGGGGGCCGGAGCCGCCGACCTTGGTCAGGTAGTCGGAGGCACCGGCTGTGTTGAAGGACGGGATGATCAGCGTGAAGGCGAGCAGCGTGGCGACCGCGCCGAACGACGCGACGGCGACGGCGTACGGCACGACGCGGGACGACCCCTCCCGCCGGGCCCGTAGCGCGACGACCACCGCTATCGCCGCCAGCGTCAGCCCCTGGTCCTCCTTGACCAGCACCAGCGGCAGCCCCCACAGCAGCGCGGCCCGCCAGCGCCGCAGCAGCAGCGCTTCCAGGGAGAACGCGATCAGCGGGACCGCGAAGCAGATCTCGTGGAAGTCGAAGTCCACGGCGTTCTGCAGTCCCCACGACAGTCCGTACGCCACCCCGAGCGCGAGGCCCCGGGCCCGCCCCAGTATTCGGGTCGCCGCCCGGGTCACCGGCACCGCCGACAGCGCGAACAGCGCGGCCTGGATCACCAGCAGCGTCACGGGGGACGGGAACACCCGGTAGAACGGTGCCAGCAGCATGGTGACCGGGCTGAAGTGGTCGCCCAGGACGTTGTAGCCCGGCCCCTTCAGCTCGACGATCGGCGCCTGGAGGTGCGCGTACGCCCGCACCGCCTGCTCGTAGATCCCGAGGTCGTACGACCGGGTCCCCAGCCGCAGATACCGCCCGACGGACACCACCGCGTACGCCACGAACAGCCCGACCGCGATCAGACACGGCTCCCGGCCCGCGAGGGAGAACCGCCGGCCAGGGGCAGCGGGCGAGCCCCACGCCGCGACCGGCCCGGGTATGAGCGAGGGCACCGACGGTTGCGTGGACGGGGCGCTCGAAACCATGGGGACTCACGTTCGGGTGGAGACAGAGGATGCCCATAGAGACTAGGCGGGCCTGAAAGGGCAGGGGCGCAGCCCCTGCTTTTCAGGGGCGCGGGGAACTGTGCGAGAACCCCCACCGAACCCGCACTCACCCACCCAC
>NZ_JARGEE010000813.1:0-1706 GCF_033794485.1 Streptomyces sp. MB09-02B | reverse complement strand
GGCGAGGGTGCCCCGCTCCACGGGGGCGCCGCGGCCGGGTTCGGCGCGGAACCGGGGGAGCGCGGTGCGCCGCCGTCGGATCACCCTGGGTGCGGCGGCGGTGGCGTTGATCGCGGCGGTGGGGGTGGGGACGTGGGCGGCGACCTCGGGGGACGACCCGGGCGGCGGGTCCACGGACACGAAGAACTCCACACCGACCTCGCCGTGACGTGAAACGACGCCAGAGTGCCGGGACCGACACCGATCGCGCGGGTGGTCGCACCACGTGGCCGGGCGGAGCAGCCCGACGGAGGGCCGGCGCGGGTCCAGGAGTAGACGCGCCATCGGTGTGGACGCATCAGAAGAACAAGGCGACCATGGCCAACGCCTCCTGCACTCGCGGCGGTCGTCTCAAGGAGATCAAGTACGGTCTGCGCAAGGGCGCGCTGTTCACCGATGACGCCGACGCCAAGGTGACCTTCTCCTACGCCGGGCGCCGCACCGCATCCGACTGCGCCGAGTCCGCCGAGGACACCGCGGAGAACTGGCCGGACGTGCCGTTCGACGCGATCCGCGCGAACGGGGCCGACGCGGCGGACTGCAAGACCTCCGCGCCGTCCTTCTTCACCCGCAAGCGGCTGACAGACATCGACACCTACTCCTGGTCCGCGGCTACCAGCGCCTACGCGGCCGTGGACTCCTGGGTGCTGACCCAGAAGTACCTGGACGGCGGGGACATCGGCGACTCCAGCGACCAGACACTGACGCTGACCTCGACCAAGCGCACCGGCAAGGCGGGCACCGGCATCGCCCCGGACCCGCTGTCCTTCACCTACCAGATGCGGCCGAACCGGGTCGACGGCGTCGACGACATCCTGCCGCTGACCCGCCTTCGACTGCCGACGATCACCTCCGAGACGGGCGCGGTCGCCACGGTGACGCTGTCCTCCCCGGAGTGCGTGCGCAGCGACATCGCGAGCGGAACCCCCGACGAGGTCAACGGCAGGTTCGCCACCCTCGGCTGGGCCAAACCCTTCATCAGCCGAGGCACGGTCACCCGTTCGGCCACCTGGTGGCGCGGCGACATCCTGGGCTCCACGTCCGTGTCCGGCGGAGGCCGCTAGTGGCAACGCGAGCCGGCGCCGCACGCAAGGGCGCACTCGTCCTCGCCGCGATCGTCCCGGTGATGGTCTCGGTGGGCTCCTGCGGCTCGGAACCGCGGGGGTCCGCCCCCGGGACGGACAGCGCCTCGGCGGGCTGCGAGATCCGTGACACCACCCAGCAGGTCGCCGACCGCTTCTCCGGGCTGGGCGAGGTCGTCACCACCGAATGGTGCGCGATGGACCTCGTCGGCGGCTCGTCCCGTGTCCCCGGTCCGAGCGACATCAGAATGGTCGGCTACTTCGAGACCACCGCCGAGGACATGAAGGCCGTCCTCGACGCTCCGGGCAGGACGTTCGAGAAGGCCGAGCCCGAGGGCATCCCCGCGGCCCTCGGCGGTTCGACTTCCGGTAAAACCGAGTGGCTGACCAGCACCGAGGCGAACGAGGAGATCACGGCCGGCCTGTACACCGGGACGTTCTACTTCGACCGCGCCTCCAACAAGATCCTTTTCGACGCCGTCAATCCGACCAGGGCCGACGACGAGGGGGCGGTGGTCGGATTGACGGCGTCGAAAAGGATCTTGTTGGAGGCGCGGTCGAAGTAGAACGTCCCGGTGTACAGGC
>NZ_JARGEE010000812.1:0-1712 GCF_033794485.1 Streptomyces sp. MB09-02B | reverse complement strand
GCGGAGAGGGCCGAGGAACGGGGGCCGATCGGAGGGTGGGAGAGGACCACCGCCAATCCGTCGGCCCGCCCGCCCCGTGAGTCGCGTCCGAGCGTCGGCAGCGTAGATGTGTATAAGAGACTGCCCTATTACTGAAACACGTTCTAGCGTGTGCGCCGTCAGGGTCGGCCTTGGGGAGCCTGGAGGCGCCGTGCACCTCGAATACACACCCGAGCAGCAGCGGCTGCGCACCGAACTGCGCGCCTACTTCGCCGAGTTGGTCCCGGACGGCGCCTACACACGCCATACCGACCCGGCGGCGCAGAAGCGGTTCTACCGCGAGACCATCCGCCGTCTCGGCGGTGACGGCTGGCTGGGCGTGGGCTGGCCGAAGGAGTACGGCGGACGCGGCCTGACCGCCATCGAGCAGTTCGTCTTCTTCGACGAAGCCGCCCAGGCGGGTGTCCCCCTGCCGCTGATGGCGCTCAACACCGTCGGACCGACGATCATGCGGTACGGCACCGAGGAGCAGAAGTCCTACTTCCTGCCGCGTGTCCTCTCCGGCGAGATCGACTTCGCCATCGGCTACAGCGAGCCCGGTGCCGGCACGGACCTGGCCTCGCTGAAGACCCGCGCGGTCAGGGACGGCGACGAGTACGTCGTCAACGGGCAGAAGATCTGGACCACCAACGGCGACACGGCCGACTGGGTGTGGCTGGCGACCCGCACCGACCCCGACGCCCCGCCCCACAAGGGCATCACCATGCTCCTCGTCCCGACCACGGAGCCCGGCTACTCCTGCACCCTCATCAACACCCTCGCCTCCCACGACACCACCGCCAGCTACTACGAGGACATCCGTGTCCCCGTCTCCCGCCGCGTGGGCGAGGAGAACCAGGGATGGCGGCTGATCACCAACCAGCTCAACCACGAACGCGTCACCCTCGCCGCCCACGGCACCATGGCCATCCGATCCCTGCACAACGTCCAGCGCTGGGCCATGGAGACCAAACTCGCCGACGGCCGCCGCGTCGTCGACCTGCCCTGGGTGCGCCGCCTGCTCGCCCGCGCCCACACCCGGCTCGACGCCCTCAAACTCCTCAACTGGCGCATGGTCAGTGCCGTCCAGGACGGCACGCTCACCCCGCAGGATGCCTCCGCCGTGAAGGTCTACGGCTCCGAGGCCCGCCGCGACGCCTACGCCTGGCTCATGGAGATCGTCGCCGCCGCGGGCGCCCTCAAGGAAGGTTCCGCCGGCGCGGTCCTGCACGGCGAACTCGAACGCGGCTACCGCTCGGCCGTCATCTTCACTTTCGGCGGCGGCAACAACGAGATCCAACGGGAGATCATCTCGTGGATCGGCCTGGGGATGCCCCGGGTGCGGCGTTAGCCCGCTTGTGTGACGAGGCTTTTCAGTCGGCGCAAAAGCGGGAGAGTCGGCACTGAGCGGAGCGCTTGGCCTGACGCACGATGGGCTTGGCTTGTTAGTGTCCTAGCCCCGCTGACCTGCTAATTGGTCAGGGTCAGCGCAACTGGGCCGTGCGTCCCCGGGCCGTGCAGTTTTCCTGTGGCGGGGTCGGTCTGCAGGTCGGACGGGGAGATGATGCCCAGTTCCCCGGTCGTCTCCGGTGGGCGGACAGGGGTTGAGAGGGAGCGGCCCGATCTGTGTGGTCGCGGACCGGGCCGCTGTGGAGGGGCGGGGGAACGGGCTTTTTCTATACCAAAAATCCAAA
>NZ_JARGEE010000811.1:0-1726 GCF_033794485.1 Streptomyces sp. MB09-02B | reverse complement strand
GGCCATGTCCGGGCTCCTCAGTTCGCGTGGGCGGGGTCGGCGGCGCGGACGAGCCGCCGAACTGCGCGATGGCGGCGAAGACGAGCCCGACCACGCCCGCAGACCCACCGGCCACGCTCGCGATCTGATCGGCCGATCCCAGATCGACGAAGGCGAACCCGGCCAGCGTGACCACGCCCGCCCCCGCGATCCCC
The DNA here is from genome assembly GCF_033794485.1 of Streptomyces sp. MB09-02B. Lineage (NCBI taxonomy): Bacteria > Bacillati > Actinomycetota > Actinomycetes > Kitasatosporales > Streptomycetaceae > Streptomyces > Streptomyces sp. MB09-02B. The sequence goes on along the minus strand of NZ_JARGEE010000811.1, from coordinate 1,532 downwards.
AGCCCGGCCCAAGCCCACGGCTTCAATGTCATGGGGGCATTGTGGCGAACGGCGGGTCGCACGGGGAACCACTTGGGCTCGCCCCCGGCTCCTGACGCGGGCGAGCCCCGCGGCGGGCGCGGGCGGCGGGGCTACTTGACCTTCTTCCTGCCCAGCCCCAGCGGGGCCGCGATCTCCTCCGCCATGACCTTGCCCGCCTCGAACTCCAGGGTCTCGTCCCCCATCAGTTCCTGGTCGGTGTCGAGACCGTCCAGCTCGGCGAGGGGCTGGTTCAGCCGGACGTGCGCCACGAGGGACTGCAGGGCCCGCAGGGTCGCCGAGGCCGTGGAACCCCAGTTGGAGAAGTAGGAGAACTGCCACCACCACAGGGCCTCGGTGGTGCGGCCCGCGCGGTAGTGGACCATGCCGTGGCGCAGGTCGGCGATGACGTCGGCGAGGTCGTCGGAGATCCGGGCCGGGACCGGCGCCTTGCGGGGCTCGTAGGGGTCGAAGACCTCGGAGTAGACGTCGACCGGGTCGAGCATCACGGCGAGGCGTTCGCGCAACTCGTCCACGTCCGGCTCGAAGCCCGGGTCGGGCTCGTAGCGCTCGTCCGGCACGATGTCCTCGTGCGCGCCGAGGCGACCGCCGGCCAGCAGCAGCTGGGAGACCTCCAGCAGCAGGAACGGGACGGCCGAGTCCGGCTCGTCGCCCTTGGCCACCTCGGTGACGGCGACCAGGAAGCTCTCGATCTGGTCCGCGATCTGGACCGCGAAGTCGTCCGGGTTCAGGTCCGTCGCGTGCAGCGTGGCGTCAGACATCCAGCAATCGTCTCCCCTCGAAGGCGCGGCCGAGGGTCACCTCGTCCGCGTATTCCAGGTCGCCACCCACAGGGAGGCCGCTGGCCAGGCGGGTGACCTTGAGGCCCATCGGTTTGATCATGCGGGCGAGGTACGTGGCCGTGGCCTCGCCTTCCAGGTTCGGGTCCGTGGCCAGGATCAGCTCGGTGACCGTGCCGTCGGCCAGACGGGCCAGCAGCTCCCGTATGCGCAGGTCGTCGGGGCCGACGCCCTCGATCGGGCTGATCGCGCCGCCGAGGACGTGGTACTTGCCCCGGAACTCGCGGGTGCGCTCGATCGCGACGACGTCCTTCGGTTCCTCCACGACACAGATGACGGACAGGTCGCGGCGCGGGTCGCGGCAGATGTTGCACAGCTCCTCCTGCGCCACGTTGCCGCAGGTCGCGCAGAAACGGACCTTCGCCTTCACCTCGAGGAGGGCGTGGGCCAGCCGCCGTACGTCCGTCGGCTCCGCCTGGAGGATGTGGAAGGCGATCCGCTGCGCGCTCTTGGGACCGACGCCGGGCAGCCGCCCCAGCTCGTCGATGAGGTCCTGGACCACGCCTTCGTACACGGACTGCCGTCCTTCCTGGTGTCTTTCAGTACGTACCGTAGTCGGCCGCCGCCGCTCCGAGGAAGGCGGTACCGGGCACCGATGGGCTCGCCGGGGGGTTGCGGGGGAGTTTCGGAGGAGTTCGGAGGGGAGGTCGCGCC
>NZ_JARGEE010000810.1:0-1730 GCF_033794485.1 Streptomyces sp. MB09-02B | reverse complement strand
GTGCGGGTGGGTGGGGGTTGCTCGCGCAGTTCCCCCGCCCCTGAAAAGCAGGGGCTACGCCCCATGCTTTTCAGGCCCGCAGGACCGTGAGTTTCCAGGCTCCGCAGGGGCCTGATGCTTTCAGGGGCGCGGGGAACTACCCGAGAAGCCCCACCGGAGCCGCACCCGCCGACGCACCCGTACCCCCGAGCTATCAGGCGAACCGGCGGACTCAGCGAACCCGCGCCGCTACGAATGCCCCAGATCCGCCTCGGACTCGGTCTCCTCCGACCCCACCGGCACCGACCCGGAGTCCGCCGCGGGCCGCAGCGGGAAGGGATCCACCCGCGTCTCGTCCAGCCGCGGCGGAGCCGGCCGCGGCGGCTTCGGCATGACCGCCGCCTCCGAGTGCCCCCCACACCCGTACGTCAGGGACACCATCCGCCCGTCCGCCGGGGCGAACTCGTTCGCGCACACCCCGAAGGCCTGCCCGAGCGACCCCCCGATCGGCACGAGGAATCCACAGCTCACACACGCGGCGGGCGCGGCCTGCGCCATCGCGGTCTTGGCCCCGAACCCTTCCTCCCACCGGTCGGCAGCTGTGTGCAGCCCGTACCGGGACAGGACACGCGCCCGGCGCATCCCCAGCTCCTCGGCGACCGCGGCGATCGACCCGCGGCTCGGCGCGAGCGGCAGGTTCGCCGGCACCCCGCCGGTGACCTCGGCGTCCTCCGCCTCCACCAACTCGGCCATGTCGTGCGACACGGGGGAGTTGGGCAGCGGTTCGTCCTCGCCGGAGTACCCCTGCTCCAGCCGCAGGTCATCGGCCTCGGTGGGCAACAGATCGCCGGGGCCCATGTCGCCGGGCCGGAGCCGCTCGCTCCACGGCACCCACTCCGGCGCGAGCAGCGCGTCGGGGCCGGGCAGCAGCACGACCTCGTCCAGGGTCACGAACTTCGCGCGGGAGGCACGGGCAACGGTGACGGCCCAGCGCCAGCCTCGGTAGCCCATCTCCTTGCACTCGAAGAAGTGCGTCACGACCCGGTCGCCCTCGGAGACGAGGCCCGCGTGTTCGCCCACCACGCCGGGTGCGGCGGCCTCCTCGGCGGCGGAGCGGGCGAGGTCGACGGCCTCGGCGCACAGACGGTCGGGGGTGCGGCTTCGCGTTGTCGCTGCGCTCACAGGTATCGCTTCTCTCCTACGCCGTCTCACGAGTGCGCCTCCCTCGGCGAGGGGAGCGGACGGAGCGGACCAGGGGGCCGCGTCGACGTCCGCGCCCGATCGCACTCGGGCGCACCTATGTCATCCATTCTGCGGGATGAACGAGAGGCGCGCGGCCGAGAACAACCGCCGCAGGCGCGCTATGCACGCTACCTTCTCCGAGGCTCCGCGCCCACACCGACGTAAGGGTTCCGCGATTCCGCTGCGCTCGGCTTTGGCCGGAGACCGGTGGTGAGGGTGGACTTCAGACGGCACCGACGGTTGGCGAAAAACCGCCGTGGCCTGCGGCCGGCCCCCCGTCAGCCGGTCCGGAAGCCGGGGCGACGTGGGCACGCGCGGGCCGGTGGGGGCTTCTCGCGCAGTTCCCCGCGCCCCTGAAAAGCAGGGGCTGCGCCCCATGCTTTTCAGGCCCGCAGGGCCGTGGTCTTTCAGGCCCGCAGGGGGCCTGAAGTTTTTAGGGGCGCGGGGAACTGCGCGAGCAACCCCCACCGGAGCCGCACCCGCCGACGAACCCGCACCCCCCCAAGGCG
>NZ_JARGEE010000080.1:0-27163 GCF_033794485.1 Streptomyces sp. MB09-02B | reverse complement strand
GTCGAGGGGGGCGGGGGCGGGGAGATCGGTGGTGTCAGACAACGGGGCTCGCCTCCCGGGCCTTGGCGGCGGGCATGTCCAGCCGCCGGTAGAGGTAGTACGCGGCGCAGGCTCCCTCGCTGGAGACCATCGTGGCCCCCAGGGGCGTACGCGGTGTGCACAGGGTGCCGAAGGCCTCGCACTCGTGCGGCTTGAGCAGGCCCTGGAGGACCTCCCCGCTGCGGCACTCGGCGGGCTCGACCGTCCGGATCCCGCCGACCGCGAAGCGGTGCTCGGCGTCGTGGTCGCGGTACTTCGGCGCCAGCCGCCACCCGCTGTCGGGGATCACCCCGATCCCGCGCCAGGCCCGGTCGGTGACCTCGAAGACGTCCTCCAGCATGGCCCGGGCGGCCCGGTTGCCCTCCGGGCGGACGGCACGGGCGTAGGCGTTGTCGACGGTGTGCTCGCCGCGCTCCAGCTGGCGGACGGCACGGCGTACGCCTTCGAGGATGTCCAGCGGCTCGAAGCCCGTCACGACGATGGGGACGCGGAAACGGTCTGCGAGCTCCGGGTACTCCCCCACGCCCATCACACTGCAGACGTGCCCGGCCGCGAGGAAGCCCTGCACCCGGCAGCTCGGCGAGGACATGATCGCCTCGATGGCGGGAGGTACGCGGACGTGGGACACCAGCATGCTGAAGTTCCCGATGCCCAGCTTCCGGGCCTGATGGACCGTCATGGCGTTGGGTGGCGCGGTCGTCTCGAAGCCGATGCCGAAGAACACCACCTCGCGGTCCGGGTTCCGCTGCGCGATCCGCAGCGCGTCGAGCGGCGAGTACACGACCCGTACGTCGCCGCCCTCCCCCCGGACCTGGAACAGGTCCCGGCCGGTGCCCGGCACCCGGAGCATGTCACCGAAGGAACAGAAGATCACCTCCGGCCGTGAGGCGATCTCCAGCGCCTTGTCGATGACCTCCAGCGGGGTCACGCACACGGGACAGCCGGGTCCGTGAATCAACTCGACCTCGTCGGGGAGGAGTTGGTCGATCCCGTGCCGGATGATGCTGTGCGTCTGACCTCCGCACACCTCCATCAGGGCCCACGGCCTGGTCACCGTGGCGTGGATGTCGTCGAGGAGCCGGCGTGCCAGCTCCGGGTCCTGGAACTCGTCGATGTACTTCACCGGTCGCGCACCTCTTCCGCCGCCACCTCTGCCACCGGCACCGCTCCCGTCGGGTCCACGCCCGCCTCCTCCGCCGCCATCTCCCAGGCGTCACCGAACTCCTCCTGCAACATGCCGAGTTCGGCGAAGAGTTCGAGTGTCTGCCGGGCCGACTCCTCGTCCAGCCGTTGCAGGGCGAACCCGACGTGGACGATGGCGTACTCACCGACCCGCAGGTCGGGCAGATACTCCAGGCACACCTCCTTGACCACTCCGCCGAAGTCGACGGAGGCCATCCGGGTGCCGTCCCGTTCCTCGATGTCCAGCACTCTGCCGGGTACCGCCAGGCACATGAGCCTCTCCTCGCTGTGGGTCGCGTGTGCTTCAGTCGGTGGGGGTGGGAGCGGTCCGGGCGGCCACCATCAGCTGGCCCAGCGCCAGACCGCCGTCGCCCGGCGGCACCAGGCGGTGCCGCAGGACCGTGAAGCCGTCGCCGCGCAGGGCGGAGGCGCAGGCCGACGAGAGCAGCGTGTTGGCGAACACGCCTCCGGTGAGGGCGACCGTGTCCAGCCGGTGCCGCTCTCGCGCCCGCAGGCACATGCCGTGCACCAGAGCGGCCACGCCCCGGTGGAAGCGTGCCGCGATCAGGGCCGGTTCGACGCCCGCGCGCAGGTCGTCGACGATCGCCCCGAGCACGGGCGCCGGGTCGGCCCGTACGGCGCCGTCCCCGCCGTTCTCCGGGTCGTGGAGGGCGAAGGCGTACGCCGTGGTGTCCTCGGCCGGCGCGAGCAGGGCGGCGGCCTCCCACTCGACGGCGGCCTGCGCCTCGTAACCGGCCCGGTGGCAGACCCCGGCGAGGGAGGACACGGCGTCGAAGAGCCGGCCCATGCTGGACGTGGGGACGCAGTTGAGGGAGCGCTCCAACTGCTTCTCCAGCACGGGTAGTTCGTCGGCCGGGCAGGCCACCGTGCAGGCTAGGTCGTCGGCCCAGCCGATCCCGGCCGCCCTCAGGTGGGCCAGCGCCATGCGGTACGGCCGCCGTACGGCCGCGTCGCCGCCGGGCAGCGGGACGTGGGCGAGGTGCCCGAACCGGGTGAAGCGGTCGTAGTCGGCGAGCAGGAACTCACCGCCCCACACGGCGCCGTCGTCGCCGTGGCCCGTGCCGTCGAAGGCGACGCCGATGACCGGCCGGGTGCCGTCGAGCCCGTGCTCGGCCATCGCGGCGGCGATATGCGCGTGATGGTGCTGGACGCGTACGACGGGCCGGTGAGCCGCGTTCCGTTCGGCCCAGCGGGCGGAGCGGTAGCCGGGATGCCGGTCGGACGCCAGTGTCTCGGGCCGCACCCCTGTGACGGACTCCAGCTGTGCCGTCGCGCGCTCGAAGGCCCGCTGGGTGGCGAGGTCGTCCATGTCGCCGATGTGCGCGGACAGCCAGGCGTGGCGGTCGGATCCCAGGCAGAAGGTGTTCTTCAGGTCGCCGCCGACGGCGAGAGCCGGCCGCACGGGCAGCGGGAGGGTGAGCGGCAACGGCGCGTAGCCGCGAGAGCGGCGGAGCACGAGCGGCTCGCCGTCGCAGACCCGGACCACGGAGTCGTCGCACGGGACATGGATCGGCCGGTCGTGGGTGAGCCAGGCGTCGGCCAGGTGCGCGAGCCGCTCCAGTGCCTCGGTGTCGTCCGTGACGATCGGTTCCCCGGACACGTTGCCGCTGGTCATGACGAGCAGCCAAGGGCCGGCCGCGTCGCCGGGCAGGCCGAGCAGCAGATGGTGCAGGGGTGTGTACGGCAGCATCACGCCGAGATCGGGGCTGCCGGGCGCGACGGCCTCGACGGGCCGCACGTCGTCGAGGGCGTACGACGCCCGCGGTCGCCGTCTCATCAGGACGACCGGTCTGGCCCGGCTTTCGAGCAGGTTCTGCTCCTCGGGGCCGACCCGCACGAGGTGCCGGATGTCGTCGGTCGCCCTGGTCATGACGGCGAACGGCTTGTCCCCGCGCGCCTTGCGGCGTCGCAGCAGGTCGACGGCCGCCGGGTTCGTGGCGTCGCAGGCCAGGTGGTAGCCGCCCAGGCCCTTGACGGCGAGGATCGCGCCCCGAGCCAGCAGGGTGCGGGCCTCGACGACCGGGTCCTCCCCGTCGGCGCTCCGCGGTCCACCCTCGTCGGCGACGAGCAGCCGCAGCCGGGGGCCGCAGGCCGGGCAGGCGACCGGTTGTGCGTGGAAGCGCCGGTCGGCCGGGTCCCCGTACTCGCGTGCGCAGTCGGGGCACATCGCGAAGCCGGCCATGGTGGTGTGGGCCCGGTCGTAGGGCACGCCGGTGACGATCGTGAAACGCGGGCCGCAGTGGGTGCAGTTGACGAACGGGTGGCGGTACCGGCGGTCCGTGGGGTCGGCCAGTTCGGCGAGGCAGTCTGCGCAGGTGGCGGAGTCCGGGGAGACCAGGGTGCGGGCCGGTCCGCCGGAGTGGGAGGCGAGGATGGTGAACGTCGTGCCGCCGACCGGGGGCAACTCCTGGTGTCCGACGGAGTCGACTCGCGCCAGTGGGGGCGCCTCGGCGGCGAGCCGGTCGCAGAACCGGGCCACGGCCGAGGCGGTGCCCTCGACCTCCACGACCACGCCCTCCGGAGTGTTGGTCACGTGTCCGGCCAGAGCGAGTTCGGTGGCGAGGCCGTACAGGTAGGGCCGGAAACCCACGCCCTGCACGACTCCCCGGACGGTGACGCGGCGGCGCAGCCGGGCGTCCTCGGTGACGGCGGCAGGGGCCTGCGGAGCGCTCACGACTGCGGATGGGCCATGGCTTCGGGGGCCTCCGGGTGCGTGGGTGTGGGGCCATGGGCGTGGCCGTGGGTGTCGTGGCCGTACCCATGACCATGGGTGTGGCCGTGGGTGTGACCGTGGCCGTGGTGGTGGGGCTGCCGGGCCATGACCGGCGTGTGGGCGGGTGAGCCGTCCGCGGTGGCGAGCGCCCGGTCGAGCAACGCGCCCACTCCCCACCCCCGGCGTGCCGAGGTCAGGATCACCTCGACGCCGGGGTTGACCTGTTCGAGGTTCTTGCGGAACGCGACCTCGTTGAACTCGACGGCCTCCGCGAGGTCCGTCTTGGTGACCACGACCAGCTGGGCGAGCCCGAAGGCGGTGGGGTACTTGAGCGGCTTGTCCTCGCCCTCCGTCACGGCGGCGAGAGCGACCCGCAGTGTCTCCCCCAGGTCGTAGGAGGCGGGGCAGACGAGGTTGCCGACGTTCTCCACGAACAGCAGCCGGACGTCGTCGGGCAGCCAGCCGTCCAGGTGCCCGGCGAGCATGCCCGCCTCCAGATGGCACAGTCCGTCGGTGAGCACCTGCTTGACCGGGACACCCGAACGCGCCAGGCGGATCGCGTCGTTCTCGGTGGCGAGATCGGCACTCAGCGCCGCCACGGGAACGGACCGTTCGCGTGCCCGCAGCAGTTCCTGCTCCAGCAGCGCGGTCTTCCCGCTGCCCGGGCTGGACAGCAGGTTGACGACCGCGGTGCCCCGGGCCGTGAGGGCGGCGCGCAGTTCGTGGGCGCTCGCGTCGTTCTTCGCGAGTACGGCCTGACGCAGGTCGGCGACACGGCACATGGTTCAGCTCTCCTCGGAGATCGGTTCGCGGGTGGACGGACGCGCGGGGCCGCCGTCCTCCCAGCGCACGTCGGCGATCTGCAGCTCGCGGCCCGCCAGCAGATCGGTTCGCGTGGCACCGCACGCGGGGCAGGTGAGCCGGGGCGGCATGCCGACGGCCCACTCGTGTGCGCAGGGGGTGCAGCGGGCCCGCCCCGGCACCGTCTCGGTGACCAGTTCCGCGCCCTCCAACAGGGTTCCGGCGCAGGCCAGTTCGAAGCAGAAGGCGAGCGCGTCGGGTACGACGCCGGCCAGTTCACCCACCTGAAGCCGTACCGAACGGACCGCCGTGACGTCTCCGGCGCGGTCGGCGGCCTCCGCGACCTGGTCGACGACGGCCAGCGCGACGGACATCTCGTGCATGGGTCTGTGGTCCTTCCGCCGCCCTCCGTGTGCCGGGGTTCATTACAGGCGGGCGCGTCCGGGTCCCCCGGCCCGGCGCGCCGTCACGGCGCGCCGGGTACGCCGTTCGACGCAACCGGCGACCGCGCGGCTCGCCGGCCCGGCGCCCGGACTTCACATCCGTCGAATGCGCAGGTAGCGCCTGATGTCCGGCAGGACCCCGGCGGCGACGGCGACCAGGGCGGCCGTGGCCGCTCCTCCGATGACGATCTTCTTCATCCCGTCTCTCCTCATGTCGAGGCCTCAGCGGTTGAGGCCTGCGCCACGGACGGCTCGCCGTTCCGCAGCAGCTCTTCGATCAGCCGGACGGCCTCCGGCACGGCGGCGGACACCGGTGTGCTCAGGCCGATGCGCTCGTCCACCGAGTCCGGTTCGCATCCGACGACCAGGACGCGGCGGGGTGGCTCGCCGCCGGTTCCCGCGCAGAGGGTGTGCAGCAGCGCCAGGACGGTGTCGGGGGTCATCCGGTGCCCGTCGAGGGCGGGGGCGCCCGGCGACGCGTTCGGGGCCGCGTCGTCGGGCTCGATCACGTACAGCGTGCCGGGGGCCTCGCCGCGTGCCGTGGCGTCGACGAGGACGAGGGTGTCGTAGCCGTCCAGGAGCTGGTAGGCGAGGTGCACCCCCCGCACGCCGATGTCCACGACCTCGATGTGGCCGGGCAGGGCGCGCTCGGCCAGGCGGCGCGCGGTCTCCACACCGAAGCCGTCGTCGCCGAGGAAGATGTTGCCGATGCCGGCGACCAGGGTTCTGGGCTCCGACGGCGGGGACGGGCTCATGCGCCGTCCTCCAGCGGGGTGACCTCGTCGGGCTGGAAGTAGAGGTAGCGCCCCTGCTCGCGGCGGATGTCGGCGCCCGGGTCGCCCTCGACCGTTACCGCGAGGTGCACCCCGCCGTCGACGTCGTGGAGCACCGCCTCGACCACGGCCGTGCGGCCGCGCAGGAAGATGTCCTGTGCGTCGGTGCGGCGCAGGCCCGGGTGCAGTTCGACACGGCTGCCCTTGCCCACCGACCTGCCGTCGACGACCACACGGTCCCGCGTCGGGTCGAAGCCCGCGTCGCTCGCGGGGTCCCACCAGGGTGTGTCCGGCCGCTGGACCCCGTACTCGTCGGGGAAACCGCCGCCCTGGGCGGTGAAGTCAGGGCTCGGGGCGGCGAGGTCGGAGCCGGGGTCGGGGCCGGTGACCTCGCGGAGGCTCCGTACCGCGCCGTGCAGCCGTTCCAGGACCTCGGCCGGCATCGAGTCGGCCAACTCGATGACGGCGGCGGCCCGTTCGTCGGTGCCCCGGGCCTCGCGCTTCTCCTCGTCGGTGAGGGCCGCCGTGCGCAGTGCGAGGATCTCGTCGATCTCGGTGGCGTCGTAGAGCGCGCCGGGGCTCTCCGGTGCGATGGCCGGATGGTCCTCCAGGATGATCGGCGAGGACAGCACGAGGTCGGCGCGGCCGGGTTCCCCGGCGAGTACGGGCCAGGTGTGCAGGTTGCGGCAGGCGGCGACCGCGCCCCTGGCCCACTCGGGGGGATCGGTCATCGACAGGAACGACCCGGCGCTGAGGGCCATGAGCAGGTGGGTGGCCACCAGTGAGTGCGGCAGCGCCGCGTCCCGGTCGGCGCCGCGTCCCTCGGGCGGTGTCCAGCCGTTGGTGTTCTCGACGACGGCGGTCAGGCGCAACGTCCGGTAGGGGCCGTCGAGTTCGCGGGCGGACAGCCGCACCGTGCCGTTGATCTCCTCGCGGCGCCGGAGCAGCCGGCCGACGGTGCGGCCCGCCGCGTCCAGGACGGGCGCGGTGTCTTCCCGGGCCGGACGGTGGAAGGGGTGGGTGACGCCGTCGCCGAGGAGTAGGTCCACCGGTGCGATCACCTCGACGCGTTCCTCGACGCCCTCGTCCCAGGGCACCAGCACCCGGTCGTCGAGGTCGAGTTCGGGGACCGTGTCGAAGCCCCCGTCCGGGCGGGTCCGCTGCACCGTGCGCCGCCGGGCGTGCAGGAAGCGCACCTCGACCGAGAGGGTCGCGCCCGCCTTCGGCTCCATCAGGCACTCGGTGTGCTGGAAGTCGTGCTCCTCGCATTCGGCGCCCCAGGCGGGCGGCACGAGCACCCCGAACTGCCAGCGCAGCCGGTTCTTGGCCGCCGAGGCGCGGTAGGGGTAGAGCACATAGCCCTCGAAGAGGACGGCGTCGGCCACCTGCCGGGCGAGGGCGAACCGTTCCTCGGTCTCGGCGGCGAACGCGGTGAGCGTCACGGGTCTGTCCTTCCGGTGGTGCCGGTGAGCGTGCGGAACGGGTCCCTCGCGGGCACGGCCGTGGCGCGGCTCTCGTCGAGCAGGGCCTCGAGGGTCGCCTCCCACGAGGACAGCGCGTGCCGGGAGCGGTACGCGAGGAGGGCGTCCATGGTGTCGCGGGGCAGCCGGATCCAGCCGCAGCCGGGGAAGTGCTGCTCGACCATCTCCCGCCAGGTGGCGACCGGCATGCGGAAGGGTGCCTCGCGGTCCCACGGGACGGGCTCGACCCGGAAACCGCCGGTGCCGGTGAACGCCGTACCGGAGAACAGCATCAGCAGCGGGACCTCGCCGTCGGTGAGGGCGGTGAGGTAGCGGGTGGCGGCGATGTCCATGTCGTAGGTGCAGGGGACCACGAGGTCGACGTCTGTCTCCCCCGTGAAGCTGGGCACCATGAGCGCGACCTGGGCGAACTGCACCGGCTGGAGAGAGCTGCCCCAGCGCGAGCGCTCGCCGAAGAGGTCGGTCAGCCCGTCGGCCTCGGCGGGCTCGTACGTCCGGCGGGCCGGTTCGATGCGGATCTGGCAGCGCAGCGCGACGGCGTGCACGTGCGCGTTGTCGGCGGCGGTGACGCGCAGCCGGAAGACGAGCGTGGGTCCGGCGGCGTAGCGGTCGGCGCGGACGCCGGTGCAGGCGAAGGAGAACTCCGTCATGGGCGCACCGCCTCGTCCACGGGCCGGGCGCGTCGTGCGACGTCCGCGAAGAAGGCGTCCAGGGCGGCGCGGGCCTCGGCGCCGCCGTCGAAGCCCTGCCACAGCAGGCGCATGCGGCCGACGAGTTCGTAGCAGATGTCGATCGGGACGAGGTGGCACGCGCAGCGGCCGTCGGTGCGGCGCAGCAGCAGTGCCTCCACGTCGGGTTCGAGGAGGTCGGCGAGGCGGCTGCCCGCGAGGGCCTCCGCCCAGGTGGCCGGGTCGAGTTCGCTCTCGGTGGCTCCGGCCGGGCTCGGGTACAGGGCGACCAGCCGGTCGAGCGCGGCGTTGCGGAAGAGGAAGGCGACGCCGACCGGGATCTGCAGCGCCTCCCAGGCGCTGTCGTCCAGGTGATGCTCGGGGTCGGTGAGGTAGCGGGCCGGGACCGCGCGGAAGCGGCCCGCGGCGGCGCCCGGTTGTTCCATCAGCAGCGCGCAGGCGCCGCAGGCGCAGACGAGGGCGCGTTTGTCGGTGTCGACCAGGTGGCGGTGGTCCTCGGGCACCACCGCCGCGCACAGTTCACAGCGCTCCTGCCGCGGTGGACGCTCGGCGAGGAACCGCCGCAGGCCCGCGCCGGGCCCCGTGGTCCGCGCGGTCGTCGCAGTCATCGGGCCCCCGCCGGTGCCGAGCCGATCTGCAGGAGCGGGGGTTCCGCGGGGGCGGTCTCGACGTGGACGGCCCTGACCTCGGGCGCGAAGCAGGCCAGTGCCGCTTCCGCCGCCTGCCGGGCGTCCGCGCCGGACCCGCACCCGCCGGACGCCCGGGCACGCACCCTCAGCGTGCCGCTCGCCTCGTCGAGATCCATGACGTCCAGGGCGTGCTCCCGGACGGTGTCGAGGGCGCGGGCGATACGGGTGTCGCGGTCCTCGGGGTGCAGGTCGTGCAGGACGAGGAGGCTCGCGACGAGTTCGTCGCCGAGCAGCCGCGCCGACGGATCGCCGGGCGCGGAGGACAGCAGGTGGAGGATGCGGGCCAGGCCGGCGCCGTAGTGGTCCATGAGGGAACGGACGAGTTCCTCGGCCGCGGCGGTGACGGCCGGGTCGCCGCTCGCAGCCAGGCGGTCGAGCACTTCCTCGACCCTGCGTCCGGTCTGCTCCGCGTTCACCGGCGCCGTCGCCGTCGGCGCGCTCATCCGCCCAGTCCGCTCAGGCCGGTGGGCACGTGCATCGACTTCACGGTCTTGCCTCCGCCGACGTACATGTGGACGCCGCAGGGCAGACAGGGGTCGAAGCTGCGGACGGCGCGCATGATGTCGATGCCCTTGAAGTTCTCCGGGGTGTTCTCCTCGAAGATGGGCGTGTTCTGCACGGCGTCCTCGTACGGGCCGGGTGTGCCGAAGGTGTCCCTGGTGCTGGCGTTCCAGGGCGTCGGCGGATACGGGTGGTAGTTGGCGATCTTGCCGTCGCGGATCACCATGTGGTGGGAGAGGACGCCGCGGACGGCCTCGGTGAAGCCGACGCCGATGCCCTGGTCCGGGACCTCGAACTTCTCCCAGGTCTGGGTGCGTCCGGCGCGGACCTCCGCGAGGCCCTTCTCGGCGCAGTGCAGGGCGACGGCGGCGGCGTACGCCTGGAAGTAGGTGCGGGCGCGGTTGCGTTCGAGCGCGTTGGACCACTGCGGGATCTTCCACTCGAAGGTGGTCTCCGGCTTGGTCATGGTGCGGGGCAGGTTGATGACGACGCTGTGGCCGGTGGCCTTGATGTAGCCGATGTCGACGAGGCCGGACAGGGCGGTGGACCACAGGCGGGCGATGGGGCCGCCGCCGGTGTCCAGGGCGAGGTGGTCCTTGCCGTCGAACCAGCGCGGGGACATGACCCAGCTGTACTTGTCGTCGAAGTTCCGCTTCTGCGGGGCCGGGATGGTGTGCTGGTTCCACGGGTGGCGCGGGTCCACCGGGTTGCCGAGCGGGTCGTGGGTCACGAACTGCTCCTGGCCCTGCCAGTCCTCGTAGTAGGAGCTGCCGAGCAGGATGCGGATGCCGAGGTTGATCTCGGTGAGGTCGTTGGTGACGAGTTTGCCGTCCACGACGATGCCGGGGGTGACGAACATCTTCCGTCCCCAGTCGGACATGTTGGCGTAGGTGAAGTCGCAGTACTCGGGGTCGTTGAGCGCGCCCCAGCAGCCGAGCATGACGCGGCGGCGGCCGACCTCCTCGTAGCCGGGCAGGGCCTCGTAGAAGAAGTCGAACAGGTCGTCGTGCAGGGGCACGACGCGCTTCATGAACTCGACGTACCGCATGAGGCGGCTCATGTAGTCCGTGAAGAGCTGCACGGAGGCGATGGTGCCGACGCCGCCCGGGTAGAGCGTGGAAGGGTGCACATGGCGGCCTTCCATCAGGCAGAACATCTCGCGCGTGTAGCGGCTCACCTGGAGCGCCTCGCGGTAGAACTCGCCCTCCAGGGGGTTGAGCGAGCGCATGATGTCGGCGATGGTGCGGTAGCCGTGCTCGGCGGCGTGCGGGGCCTCGGTGCGTTCGGCGAGTTCGAGGACGCCGGGGTTGGTCTCCTTGACCATCTTTTCGCAGTAGTCGACCCCGACCAGGTTCTCCTGGAAGATGTTGTGGTCGAACATGTACTCCGCCGACTCACCGAGGTTGATGATCCACTCGCCGAGGTGCGGGGGCTTCACGCCGTACGCCATGTTCTGCGCGTACACCGAGCAGGTGGCGTGGTTGTCGCCGCAGATGCCGCAGATGCGGCTGGTGATGAAGTGGGCGTCGCGGGGGTCCTTGCCGCGCATGAAGACGCTGTAGCCCCGGAAGACCGACGAGGTGCTGTAGCACTCGGCGACCCGCTTCTGCTTGAAGTCGATCTTCGTGTGGATGCCCAGGGAGCCCACGATCCGGGTGATCGGGTCCCAGGCCATCTCCACCAGGCCGTTGCCGTCGCCGGCCGTCTTCGTCTTGGGTGCCATCTGGGTGCGTGCCCTTCGTTGCGTCATTGCGCGGGAGGTTGGGGGGAGGAAGGTGAGGGGGTGCTTCGACCGCTCACCACGGGGGCCGGTAGCCGGTGGTGATCTTCTCCCCGGTACGGCGCCACTTGGGCTCCTTGTCCACGGTTCTGGCGGTGATCGACCGCAGCTTGCGGACCACGGCGCCGTACGCCCCGCTGGCGCCGCTGGACACCTTGGCGCCGGGGGGTTCGTCCATGAACGGCATGAACTTGTCGGGGAAGCCGGGCATGGTGCAGGCGATGCAGATGCCGCCGACGTTGGGGCAGCCGCCGATGCCGTTCATCCAGCCGCGCTTGGGCACGTTGCACTTGACGACCGGACCCCAGCAGCCGAGTTTGACCAGACAGGTCGGCGAGTCGTACGACATCGCGAACTGGCCCTGCTCGTAGTAGCCGGCACGGTCGCAGCCCTCGTGCACGGTCGCCCCGAACAGCCAGGTGGGGCGCAGCTTGTCGTCCAGCGGGATCATGGGGGCGGCGCCGGCCGCCTGGTAGAGCAGGTAGGTGAGCGTCTCGGAGAAGTTGTCCGGCTGGATCGGACAGCCCGGGACGCACACGATGGGGATGCCGGCGTGGGACTTCCAGTCCCAGCCGAGATAGTCCGGCACGCCCATGGCGCCGGTCGGGTTGCCCGCCATGGCGTGGATGCCGCCGTAGGTGGCGCAGGTGCCGATGGCGACGACCGCGAGGGCCTTGGGGGCGAGCCGGTCGATCCACTCGCTGGTGGTGATCGGCTGACCGGTCTCCGGGTTGTCGCCGAAGCCGCACCAGTAGCCCTCGGGCTTGATCGACTCGTTGGGGATGGAGCCTTCGACGACCAGCACGAACGGGTCGATCTCACCGCGCTCGCCCTTGAAGAACCACTCGATGAACGTGTCCGAGCCGCCGATGGGGCCGCATTCGAAGTCGATCAGCGGCCAGTGCACGGCGACCTTGGGAAGTCCTGGCAGCACACCGAGCACGATCTCCTCGATGCTGGGTTGCATGGCCGCCGTCAACGCGACCGAGTCGCCGTCGCAGCTCAGGCCCGCGTTGATCCAGAGAATGTGGATCGTGGGGGTTTCGTCGGCGGGTGTGCCGCCCGCGTCCGCGGCATCGAGCGTGCCCGGCGTCGCCTCAGTCATGGGACCGCCTCCTGGGGAGGTAAGGGATGAAAAGCCTGCATTTCGACCGTCGCTCTTCTTCGTATCAGCCGTTGGACCGCGACGGGACGGCAGCAGGGGCCGTTCCGGTGACGACGGCGGCGGAGGGCACAGCGGCGGTGCGCGCAACCCGGGCCGTACCGAGGTGCGGCGGGGTGTGCGACGGCCGTTCCTTGCGGACGAAGGACCGGCGCAGCGCGTGGTACGGGGCGTCCGGGTCGTCGAAGGTCCGGCGCATGAGGGCCAGCTCCCGCTCGCGGAAGCCGGCCGGCGGTGTCGTGCTCTCCAGCCGGTCCAGCTCCGTCTTTTTCGCGGAGATCCGTGCTGCCGTCGCCGGGAGGGAGGCCAGCCTTGAGGCCAGGGCGGCGACCTCCCCCGCGAAGGCGTCGGGGCCGCAGTCGACGAGACGGTCGACGAGCCCGAGCCGGAGTGCGCTCGCCGAGCTCACCGGCAGAGCCTCGTCCATGAGCCGTTCGGCCGTCGCCGCCCCCACACGGCGCGGCAGGGTGAGGGTCCAGTACTCCGAGCCGTACAGGCCCATCAGCCGGTAGTGCGGGTTCAGTACGGCACCCGAGCGGCACCACACCTCGTCGGCGGCCAGGGCGAGCATCACGCCTCCGGCGGCGGCGTTGCCCGCGACCGCCGAGACCACCAGCCGGTCGGTCCTCGTCAGCACGGCCTCGACCAGGTCGTCGATGGCGTTGATGTTCGCCCAGGATTCGGCGCCGGGGTCGTCGGCGGCCTCGATGACGCCCAGGTGGATGCCGTTGGAGAAGAAGTCCCGCTCGCCGCCCAGCACCAGCACCGTGGTGGGCCGTGCGCAGGCCTCCCGGTAGGCGTCCAGGAGGCGGCGGCACTGATCTGTGCTCATGGCGCCGCCGGGGAAGGAGAACGAGAGGTGCCCGACGTTTCCCTCCTCCCGGTAGCGGATGTCCGACCAGGTCCCGTGCGGGTTCTCGGGCAGGCGGGGCAGGGCGTGCTCGGGCAGCGGTGGCAGCCGGTCGCCGAGGGCCCGTACGGCGGGCAGCTTGAAGGTGGGCGGCTGTCCGGGCACCCGACGGGGCCGCAGTTCGGGGATCCATACGGCGCCGTCCCTGGTGGCCCGGCAGATCGCTCCGGCGCGGGTGGCCAGCAGCTCCCCCGGCCGCCCGCGCAGCACACTCTCGGCGTGGCCGCCGTGCAGGTACCACTCCCCGCCGAGCAGCACGTCCAGCACGCCGGGCTGGGAGTCCGCCGCCCGCAGCTTGCGCAGGACGTCCTGGGTGGAGTCCTCGTCCCAGTCGATGCGGCGGACACTCTGGTCGAGGTAGGGACGGGTGCGGGGGCTCGGTCGCGGTGCGGCACCGACGTCCGCGGCGGCATAGGCATCCGCATCGGCACAGGCACCGGCGGTGTCCGTCCGGTCCTGCCTCAGAGGTACGTACGTGCCGTCGGCGAAGCGCTCCACCGCGAGCAGCACGGCCTCGATCGCGGCGTCGGCGATCTCGCCCCGGTACAGCTCGCTCTTGGCCACCGGAGGAACCCGGCAGGGCACGGAAGCCCACACGTCGCCTGCGTCCATCTCCGCGTCGGCCTGGAGGACGGTGACGCCCCACCGGTCGGCGCCCTCGTGGATCGCCCAGTCCAGGGAGGACGGTCCCCGGTCGCCCACGGGTCCGGGGTGGACGACGAGACAGGTGTGGGCCGACCACACCTCCTCGGGGATCGCCGTCCTGAGCATCGGCGACACGATGAGCTCCGGCGCGTGACGCCGTACGGCCTCCGGCAACGGGTTGCCGGGCAGGGCCAGTTCGACCGCCACGGTGTGACCCCGGTCGCGCAGTTCGGCGTGGGTGCGCTGAGTGAGACTGTTGAACGCGCTGGCTAGGAGCAGGATGTGCACGGCTGCCTCCGGGCGGACGAACGGCAGGCAGGGATGACCGCCGACCGAGATCCTCGGCCACGGCTGTCCGCCGTCCCCGGCGACAGACGGTCAGGTCATCCGAAAGCGGGCGCCCATCCGCCGTCCGGCCTCACCGGGCCGGAGCGTCGTCCCGCCGGCTCAGCGGCTCAGCGGCGGAACCCGGTCACCGTCGTCGCAGGCCGCTGGTGATGCGCTCCCAGGGGGTGCGGGTGGCGCCGAAGTGGGTCTCGTGGGCCCAGATGTGGGTGCAGGACGGGCACTGCAGGTGCAGCAGGCTGCCGACGTTGGCCAGCAGATACCGCCAGTGCGCGGAGCAGGTGCGGCCCTGCTCGCAGGTGCCGCATCCCTGGTGGTCGGCGCAGCTCGGGCAGGCCACCCAGGCGCGGCGGCCGATGTCGGCCTGCGGGTCAAGCGGCAGCATGACCGCCGCCTTCCCCCGGCAGCACACCGGCCGCGACCAGTTCGGCGTGGATCCGCCGCTGCTCGGCGTCGAGGCCGGAGTAGAGCAGTCGGTACGCCGCCTGCTCGTCGCGCAGAGCCGCGACGGGGTCCCAGTCGGCGCCGAGGGCCTCCAGGACGTGGGCGCGCCGGAGCATCTCGTGCGAGGTCAGGTCGATGTCCAGATCGACCGTCGGGGAGGCGTCAGGGCGGTCCGCGGCGGCGGCGTTCGTCGCCTCGGGCTCGTCCGGTTCGCCGGGCAGGGCGCGGTCATGGGAGGACATGCGACCGAACGTAGGTAAGCGCCGTCTGCCCGGGCAAGGGCAGGTGGGCGAAGTCACAGCAGGTCCGGGGCGTGCCGGCGGCATCGGACCGGTCCCCGGGGCGCGGTGTTCCCCGGTCTCACAGGCGGGCGAAGAGGTCGTCCAAGGGGGCGGGTACCTGCTCGGGGGCGAGCGCTTCGACCAGGAGCCGGCCGTAGCGGATCTTGCGGCCCTTCCTGGTGCTCATGAAGCGCCGCAGCTGCTGGTGCCGGGGGCGGCCGTGCTGGGCGGGCTGCTGCAGGAAGGTCTGCCAGGGGCGCGACTCGTCCTCGGCGTGGACGATCTGCTCGACGCGCTCGGGGCCCAGCGCACGGATCAGCTCGTCCTCCAGGTCCGCCGAGCAGACGAAGACGGCGTGGCGCGGGGTGGAGTCCGGGGCGAGGCCCCGGTCGAAGAACGGCTTCTCGCGCTCGTCGCACAGACCGACGAGGCGCAGGCCTAGACCGGAGGGTCCGAGAAGCGAGGCGTAGCGGCCGACGCTCATCGCACCGCCCATCGACAGCACGGACACCCCTTCGGCGGCCAGGTCCCGGCCCCGCCGCTCGGCCAGTGTCTCGACGGCGGCGAGGTCGCTCAGCCCTTCCACCAGGACGGCCGTGTGCACCCCGAGCAACTCCGCCAGTTCCCCTGCCGACCCGCCGGAGCCTCCGCCCGCCCAGCGGGTGACCTCGTCGCGGAACATGCGCATGTCCACCATGCCTGGGAGTCTGCTACGCCGACCGACGCCACCGCACGCGATATTCGGCGCCGTGGGCATCAGTGCGGTGTCGTGGGCCCGCGTGGAGTCGGATCATTTTTTGAACGAGTTCAACAATGTGCCGTGAGTTCCCGCGCCAGGTGCGTCTCAGAAGAGGCGGCCGGTTCGGGAACTCACGGCTCGGTGACGGGCGGATCAGCTGATCGGTCGGATCAGACGACCGGCCGGATCAGGCGATCTGCCGTGTCAGTCGTGTCAGTCGTGCGCTCGGATCAGCGGATCTCGGTGACCCGCGTCTCCTTCAGGGAACCGCAGTTGGAGTTCTCCACCGTCACGTACACGTTGTCGATGCTGCCGCCCCAGCTCACGCAGAAGCCCTTGCCGTAGACGTAGGCCGGCCCCGCGTACGAGGAGTAGCTGTCGGAGTCGCCCGCGTACTCGTCCGTCGCGGGGACGTAGATCCACGTGGACATGGGCTTGAGCGTGCCCGGGTTCTTGCGGATGGTCGCGACGCAGTTCTCGCCGTTCGAGGAGTTGTAGGTCAGGTAGACGGTGCCCAGCGAACCGACGGGCGCCGAGTTCACTGTCTTGTAGGCCTTGCCGCAGACACCCTGCGGGGTGACGTTGGGCGCGGCGGAGGCCGTCGTGGCGAACGCGGTCGAGGCGCCCACCGCCAGAGCGGCTAACGCCCCCAACGTCACGACATTGCGTGCCTTTCGCATATTTCCCCCTTGTAGCCATGAGAGCGCTTTGCTCTCACTGGATGTGACCCGCGAGTGGCACGGATGGTTGCCCCGGTCTGCCACGCAGGTTCACGAAAGGGACGAAAGGCCTGGTCAGAGGTGAGCAATTCCTCGCGAAAACCGCCGAACCCGCGTGCGCGGTCGATGAGATGGACCGCCAGGATCCAGTGGCAGCGGCGCCCGGCATCGCCGTGGGCCGGCGGTTACCCGCCCGCCAGCTGTCGGACGGGGGCACCGGCGAGGAACGCGGTGATGTCCTCCACCGCTTCCGAGTAGAAGGTGCGGTAGTTGCGCTCGGTGACGTAGCCGAGGTGCGGGGTGGCGAGGACGTTGGGGAGGGTGCGGAACGGGTCGTCCGCGGGGAGGGGTTCGCTGTCGAAGACGTCGAGGCCCGCGCCGGCGATCCAGCCTTCGCGCAGGGCGCGCAGCAGTGCCGTCCGGTCGACGATGGCGGCGCGGGAGGTGTTGACGAGGTGGGCGTGCGGGCGCATGGCGCGCAGTTCCGGCTCGCCCAGCAGGCCCCGGGTGCGGTCGGACAGGACGAGGTGGACGGAGACGAAGTCGCTGCGGCCGAGGAGGTCCTTCCTGTCCGCGGCGAGTCGAGCGCCCGACTCCGCCGCTCGCTCGGCGGTGAGGTTCGCGCTCCAGGCCAGGACCTCCATGCCGAAGGCGGTGGCGACGCGGGCCACCCGGCTGCCGATCTTGCCGAGTCCGAGCAGGCCGAGTGTGCGGCCGTGCAGGTCCTGACCGACGGTGGACTGCCAGGGGCCGCCCTCGCGCAGGGCCCGGCTCTCGACGGTGACCTGCCGGGCGAGGCCGAGGAGGAGCGCCCAGGTCAGTTCGACGGGCGGAGTGGGACTGCTCGCCGTCCCGCAGACGGTCACACCCCGGGCCCGGGCCGCCGCGAGGTCGATGGAGGCGTTGCGCATGCCCGTGGTGATCAGCAGGCGCAGCCGGGGCAGTCGACGCAGGAGGTCGGCGTCGAAAGGGGTGCGCTCCCGCATGGCCACGACGATCTCGCAGTCGGCGAGCTCGGCCACGAGCCGGTCCCGGTCGGTGATGTGCTCGCGGAGCGCGCGCACCTCGACCTGGCCGGCCAGGGGGCTCCAGTCCGCCAGGGACAGGGCGGCGCCCTGGTAGTCGTCCAGCACGGTGCAGTGGAGGGTCATGCGGACAGTCTGCCTTTCGCAGGTCCGCGTCTCGGGTGCGGGTGCGGGCTGTCGTCGGGGCGCGTGCCTCGGAGGGCGGGGTTACCTTCGGCGGTATGGACGGTGATCCTGGGCGCTGGCGCCGGTGCACGCTCGGCGGCGCGGTGTTCGCCGTGTGCATGGCCGGCACGACGCTGCCGACCCCGCTCTACGGCCTCTACCAGGAGAAGTTCGGTTTCTCCGAACTCACGGTCACGGTGGTCTACGCCGTCTACGCCTTCGGGGTCATCGGCGTTCTGCTGCTGGCGGGGAACGTCTCGGACGCCGTGGGCAGGCGCCCGGTGCTGTTGTGGGGCCTGGGATTCGCGGCGGCGAGCGCCGTCTGCTTCCTGTGCGCCACCGCGCTGGGCTGGCTGTACGCCGGGCGGCTGCTGTCGGGGTTGTCCGCCGGTCTGTTCACCGGGGCCGCCACGGCGTACGTGATGGAACTGGCACCGCGTGGCGGGTCCTCGCGGGCGACCTTCGTGGCGACCGCCGCGAACATGGGCGGGCTCGGCTGCGGTCCGCTGCTCGCCGGGGTGCTCGCGCAGTACGCCGAGTGGCCGCTGTATCTGCCCTTCGTCGTCCACCTCGCCCTGGTGGCCTGCTCGGTGGCCGTGCTGCTCCGGCTTCCGGAAACCGTGCGGGAGCGTCGGCCGCTGAACACCGTACGACCGCGGCGGCCGAGCCTGCCGCCTTCGGTGCGGGTGGTCTTCGGGCCCGCGGCGGCCGCCTCCTTCGTCGGGTTCGCGCTGTTCGGGGTCTTCACCTCGGTCAGCCCGGCCTTCCTCGCCCAGTCCCTGGGCGTGCGCGACCACGCGGTGAGCGGGCTGGTCGTCGCGCTGGCCTTCTTCGCCTCCACGGCCGGGCAGTTGGCCGTCGGCCGGGTGGGCGTGCGGCGGTCGCTGCCGCTGGGCTGCGCCGGGCTGCTGGCCGGGCTGGCGCTGCTGGCGGGTGCGTTGCACTGGGATCTCCTGGCGCTGGTGGTGCTGAGCGCCGTCGTGGGAGGGGCCGCGCAGGGGCTGGCGTTTCGTGCGGCGCTGTCCGCCGTGGCCGCCGCGTCGGCGCCGGACCGGCGGGCGGCCGTGATCTCGACGCTGTTCGTGGTGGCCTACACGGGCATCTCGGTGCCGGTGATCGGTGTGGGGCTCCTGACGGAGCCGATGGGTCTGGAAGGCGCCGGGCTCGTGTTCATCGCGTGCATGGCGGTGCTGGTGTCGACGGCGGGCGTGTATCTGATGCGACGTCCGGTACCGGCTCCGGAATCGGACCGGGAGCCGGCCCCGGTATCGGAGTCGGGCCCGGGCTGAGGGGTTCGTCGGTCGCTGGGAGGAGGTCCTGCGCCTCAGGCGCGCTTCGTCTCCGCATGGCTAGGGTCGGTCCTCATGGAGACCACGGGAGTCGTTCGCCGCCCGACCGCGGAACGTGTGCGCGGCGTACTGGAGCGGCTCGTCACCGAGCGGGACGTATGGGTGTCGACGGCTCACCCCGAACACGGGCCGCACCAGGTGCCACTGTGGTTCGCGTGGGACGGGCGAGCGGTGTGGATGTGCACCGGCGCCGCTTCCGTGACCGTGCGGAACGTGCGCGAGGAGCCGCGTGTGCGCCTGTCGCTGCCGGACACCTTCGACGTGGTGCTGCTCCAGGGCGAGGCGGAGTGCTTCCCCGACCAGGAGGTGCCGGGAGCCGCGGCGCGGGCCTTCGCCGACAAGTTCGGGTGGGACCCGCGCGCGGAAGAGACGTCCTTCGTGTACGTACGCGTGGTCCCCCTGACCGTGCGTGCTTGGCGCGGCGAGCCGGAGCTTCGCGGGAGAGTCGTCATGCGCGACGGGAAGTGGCTGGCATGACGGCCGTCGGCGCCACCCCGTCCGGCCTGGAGCGCATCGTCGTCCGAGGCCGTGCGACGGGCGGCATCGGTCACGGGCGGGACCGTGGCGTCACCGCCGCCGGGGGAGCCCAGCGGCTCCAGGTCGGGATGGGCTCGCGGGACTCGTGCCACGACGTCGGGACGGCGGACGTGCCGGTGCGGGCCGCGACGACGCCGCCCGCTATCGCACAGGTGGTGTCGCGGTCGCCCCACCCGGCGACCGTCTGCCACAGGGCCTCGGCCAGGTCGTCCAGCCGGCCCACGGCGGACCACAGGGCGAACGGGACCGTGTCCGGGGCCGAGATCAGTGTCCCGGAGCCCAGTACGGTCGCCGCGTGGCGGACCGACGTACGGCCGGAGAGGGCGGCGGCCACCAGGAGGCGGGAGCGGACGTCGCTGTCCGGCACGTGGTCGGCGACCATCCGCAGGAACTCCGGGCGCGGCGGGGCGTCCTGGCCCTCGATGGAAGCCGCCAGTGCCGCCGCGACCGCCACGGCGACGGCGCCCGCCACGGCCTCGGGATGCGCGTGCGTGGTCAGCGCGGACAGCGTGGCCTGGTCGCGAGCGGTCGGCAGGTCGTCGCGGAACCACGCGCCGAGGGGCGCGACGCGCATCGCGGCGCCGTTTCCGTAGGAGCCCTGCCCGCCGAACCGCGCCGTGGTGACGGCCCGCCAGTCACCGCCCTCGCGGATGCCCCGGAGCACACCGTGCATCGACGGCCCGTACTTGCGCCCCGGGTCCCGGTCGTACTCGGCGGCGAACTCCTCCGCCAGGGCGTCCGGGCGGATCTCGCCGTGGGTCGTCAGGTGGGCGAACAGGACGAAGGCCATGGCGGAGTCGTCCGTCCACAACCAGGGTGCCGGACGCGGCGCCCGTGCGGCCCACAGCTCCTCGGCGTTGTCGTCGGAGCGCGTGAACCAGCTGTCGCCGAAGGCGTCACCCAGCACAAGGCCGTCCAGGCTGGCGCGGGCGTGGTGCGGGCTGGTCATCGGAACGCTCCTGTGAACGGTGGGGTGATCAGAGCATTGTCGTCGGCGGACGGTGAACTAGCGAGCGCGTTTCCGCGTCGTGGGCGGGTTCGCCGGCTCTCCAAAACGTCGTAGGAGACGTGGAGTTCGCCGGCCTCGGGGTGGCGGCCCGCGCCCGACGTACCCCACGGCAGCGCTGCCCGACCGCACCGGCGACCGGCGACCGGCGACCGGCGACCGGCGACCGATCAGTTGACCTCCCGGGCCTGCCCGGCCCAGTACGGCTCCCGCAGTTTGAACTTCTGGACCTTCCCGGTCGCCGTCCGGGGGATGACCTCCCGGAACTCCACACTCGTCGGGGCCTTGTACCCGGCGAGCCGCTCCTTGCAGTACGCGATGATCTCGGACTCGCTCACGGCCGCTCCCCGGGCCCGTACGACCAGCGCCTTGACCGTCTCGCCCCACCTGGTGTCCGGCACCCCGATGACCGCGACCTCGGCGACCCCGGGGTGGCTGAAGATCGTGTCCTCCACCTCGATCGACGACACGTTCTCGCCGCCGGTGATGATGACGTCCTTCTTCCGGTCCGAGATCGTCAGATGCCCGTCGACGGGGTCCAGGGTCCCACCGTCACCCGTGTGGAACCAGCCGTCCGCCAGCGCGTCGGCGGTCTCCTCGGGCTTCTCCCAGTAGCCGTCGAGGACCACGTTCGAGCGCGCCAACACCTCACCGGAGTCCGCCACTTCGAGTTTCACACCGAGCGCCGGGAGACCCGCCCGCGACAGCTTGCGCGCCCGCTCCTCGCCCCGCAGGGCATCGTCACCGGGCCGTGCCCGGTTGAACGTCAGCAGAGGTGAGGTCTCCGTCAGGCCGTAGATCTGGGTGAACTCCCAGCCCAGTTCCTCCTCCACCCGCTGGATCATCCGGCTCGGCGGCGGTGCTCCCGCACACACGATCCGCACCCGGTCGTGCCCCGGCACCGGCCCGTCCCAGCCGGCCGCCGCGTCGAGGACCGCGTTCCACACCGCCGGCGCGCCGCACATCAGCGTCACCCCGTGCTCGTCCACCCGGCGCAGGATCTCGGCGCCGTCGACCTTGCGCAGCACCACCTGTTTGGCGCCGAGCCCGGCCATCACGAACGGCATCCCCCACCCGTTGCAGTGGAACATCGGCAACGTGTGCAGGTACACGTCCCGCTCCCACGCCCGTGTGTGCAGCCCGAAGGTCAGTCCGTTCACCCAGATGTTGCGGTGCGTGAGCTGAACTCCCTTGGGGCGCGCGGTCGTTCCGGAGGTGTAGTTGATCGTCGCGGTGGCGTCCTCGTCCGGGTTCGACCAGGGCCGCGGCTCCACCCCGAACCGCATCAGCTCGGTGTCCGTCCGCTCCCCCAGGGTGAACCGGTGCGCCACCTCGACGTCGGCGACCGTGTCCCGCAGCTCGGGATCGACCAGCAGCACCGAGGCACCGCTCTGGCGCACCACGTACTCGATCTCCTCGGCCTTCAGACGGAAGTTGACGGGCACACAGATCCGCCCGCTCATCGGCACCGCGAACAGCAACTCCAGCAGACGGGCCGAGTTGTGGCTGACCACCGCCACCCGCTCGCCCTCCCCCACCCCGAGCGCGTCCAGTCCCGCCTGCCAGGCCCGCACCCGCTCACCCAGTCGTCCGTACGTCGACGGCGCGACCGGCGCCGTGGGCTGACTCGGTTCGTCGATCACGCCGGGGCTGTCGGCGAACCCCGACTCCGCCCGGTCCAGGAAGTCGGCCACCGTCATCGGAACACGCATCTGTCTCCCCACTCGCCCGGTCCGCACGCCGCGTACGCCACGCCTCGTGCCCTGTGTCTCGTGCCATCTGTTTCGTGGTGTCTCGTGCCATGTACCTCGTGCCTCGTAGGAGTTGTTACTCCCCCACTGAGCGCCTACGCCACTGGTGGGTCACCCGATCGGGTAAGCGGGTCCGCGCGATTTGTCACGTGGGTGGCTAGAACTCTGGGGTGCGCTGGTTCACGGTGGTTCCTCCTGTCCGCCCGATCCGCCTGGAGGGATCCCGCAGTGAGACGTAGGCGATTTGTGGCAGGGACCATCGGTGCCCTCTCGGGAACGGCACTCGGCGGGGCCGCGTCCCGCGCCGGTGTGCCGGCGCCCCCGACACCCCGTCCGCCTGACTGGCAGGCCGTGCCGGCACCCGGCAGCGTTCCCGCCGCGCAGCTTCGGCGGATCGCCGCCGCCGGGCCGCGACTGGCCTGGGCCGTGGGCGAGGAGAACCTGGTCGCGCAGGCCCAGCAACGGGCCCTGGCCATGGTGTGGAACGGCAGTGCCTGGTCGAAGGCCGACCTGTCGCACCTCGCGCACACGAGGATCGTCGACGTCGCCGGTGTCCGCTCGTCCGCGGCGTGGGCCGTGGGCCACCCCACCGGCGACGCCAGCCCCCTCCTGCGCTGGGACGGGGCCACCTGGCGCGAGGCCGACTTCCCCGGCAGGGGTGAGCCGGATGTCCGGATCAGCGCGGTGGCGGTCGGCCGCGACCGGCGCGTGTGGGTCTGCGGCGTGCGGGACGGCGCCGCCCGGCTGCTGCTCGGGGACGGGCGGAGGTGGCGCTGGCTGGACCCGCTGCCCGTCGCGAGCGTGAACCTCTACCGGGTCGTCGTGCGTCGGCCGGGCGAAGTGTGGGTCTGCGGGGACCAGTCCAACGGCGGTGGCTGGTCCGGCCTGGTGGCCCGCTGGAACGGTGCGTGGACGGCGCTGCCCCCGATCGCGGGCCTCCGGCTCGGCATCGCCGACGTGCACTCCGCCGGTCCGGACGACGTATGGGCCGTGGGCACCGAGGCCGGTGTCGGCGGACCGATCGGCCGCCCCGGCAACCCCGCCCTGAGCCACTGGGACGGCACGGCCTGGACCCGGCTGGAAGCCGGCTTCACCCTCGGATCGCTCAGCGGGATAGCCGGCGACAGGCGGGGGCGCGCCGCATGGATATCGGGCTGGAACTTCTCGGACCAGAACCGCAGTACGTATCTGCGCCGGGACGGCGACGCCTGGGTCCTCGCCCGGGGCCCCGCGGGCCCGGCTCCGGCGCCGTACCTCAATGACGTGACGTCCGTTCCGGGCACCAGGACGTTCTGGTCGGTGGGCATGACACGCCCCGCTCCGTATCCGCCGACCGAGGCCTACAGCGAACGCCTCGGGGACTGAGGGGGGCGCCCGCCATGTCGTGGTGCCTGTCGGTCAGTGTCCCGGCCGCTTGAAGTGGGTGTAGGGCGGATACGGTTTGAAGCAGATCAGTACTTCGAGCGGGTGGCCGCCGCCGGGTGGTTGGGCCAGTGTCGGGAGCGCCGCCATCAGTGAGGAGTGGCCCTTGGACACGCCCTTCTGGTGAGGGCCCCAGCCCGCCGCGTGGGCGAAGTACGTGGCGGTCCTGGCGAAGACGTCACGGCTGCCGAAGAGGAAGAACGTCCTCGCGTGGGTGGCGTGTCGCAACTCGTCGCGGAAGTCGGCCCGTTCACAGCGTGCGCTCCAGGATCCGGCGTCCCGCAGGGTGCGTGCCTCGTCGGTGCGGGCGGTCAGCGGCGTGCCGTTGACGAGTTTGCGCCGCAGCTCGGGCCATTTGTCCGGGCGCAGGCCGAGCGTGTGGTGGGCCAGGACGAGGTCCACGCGCTCGCCGACACCCTCGTCCGGGGGGAGACCGTCGCGCAGCGGCACATGGACGATCGTGTGCCGGGAGTAGGCGGCGAAGGAGAACAGACCCGCCAGCCGGTTCAGCCCGTCGTGGTCGCCGAGCAGGAGTCCGATGGGCTCCGGTGCGCGCAGCGAGGTGTGACGCAGGGTCTGTCGTGGCTGGACGACACGATGCTCGTGGGGCCCGGTCCTGGGCCTGAACTGGCGCAGCCTCAGCCGCATGCGGAATGCCTCATCGCCTCAGGATCGCGGGCGGTACGCCACCGCGGCAACCGGGATTCGCCCGCCGGGCAGAAGCCACCTCTCCGTGGGAACAACTGCGGAGGCACGGGTCGTGGAGGCGCATCGGTGAGTACCATCCGCACACATCACGTTCGTTGTCGGGAAGGGAATCACCATGACCGAGTCTCCGTCGGGGTCGACCGACCTCAAGACGCAGTACACCGCCCAGGTCGCCGCCGACCTCGAGCGCAACGCCAAGGAACAGGAGCGTCTCATCGGGGAGATCGACGCTCTGCAGGAGCAACTGCTGAGTCTGCGGCATGACCACGCCGTGCTGGTGAACATGCGGCAGGCGCTCGGCGTCGTGGCGTCCGAGCCCGCTCCCGTGGCCGAGGAGGTCGCGACGCCCTCCGTGCCCCGGCAGAAGACCGCCCCCACCCCGGCAGCCGGCAAGCGCACCCGAGCGAAGAAGGACGAGCCCTCGCAGGACGGCAAGCGCACGAGGAAGTCGACCGCCACCAAGACCAGCGTCCCGAAGGCAGCGACCGCGAAGACGGCGAGCGCGACGGCCACGAAGACCACGAAGGACACAACGGCGGCCGCCGCCAAGACCACGAAGACCACGACGGCCAAGTCCGGGAGTGGCAAGAGCGCGCCCGCCAAGACGGCCACCGCCAAGACCCCGGCCGCCGAGAAGGCGCAGCCCACGCTCGTCGAGCTCATCCGCCGCCACCTGACCGAACAGAGCGAACCGC
Source organism: Streptomyces sp. MB09-02B (assembly GCF_033794485.1). Classification (NCBI taxonomy): domain Bacteria; kingdom Bacillati; phylum Actinomycetota; class Actinomycetes; order Kitasatosporales; family Streptomycetaceae; genus Streptomyces; species Streptomyces sp. MB09-02B. The sequence continues at coordinate 2,148 of NZ_JARGEE010000080.1, read as the reverse complement.
GCTCCGCGGCCGAGGTCGCCGCCGCGCTCACCCAGGCCCACCCCGACCGCCGGATCCAGACGAACGTCGTGCGCACCACCCTCGAAGGACTCGTCGCCAAGAGCAACGCCCAGCGCGTCAAGCAGGGCTCCTCCGTGTACTACACCGGTCCCGACGCACCGGAGCCGACCGCCCCGCCGCAGTCCTCCTCCGAGCCCGCGTCGGCGACCGACTGAGGTCGGGACCTCGCTGACGAGGCTGCCCCGGAGCTCGCGGCCCACCTCTCGGGCCTCCCGGCGACCGGTCGGTGCCGGGACGCGCACCGGTGATCGTCGGGAGGCCCTGGTCCACTCGCCGGCCGTTGCCGAGGAGCGGCCCGACCCTCAGTTGACGCGGACGATCCTCCAGAGCTGGTCGTCGAGGTTCACGTCGTTCCACTGGACGACGGCGGCGCCGTTGCTCGTGGCGGACTGGGCGACTCCGGCGTGGAGTCCGCTGCCCACGTTCCTGAGTTCGTAGTAGCCGTCGCCGGCCTCGACGAGGGTCCATTTCTGTGAGTCGGCGCCGGAGGGGGTGTTCTGGACGACGGCGGCTCCGGCGGTGGTGGAGCCGCCGCGGATGTCCAGGTTGAGACTGCTGTTGACGTTCCTGAGGGTCCAGGCTCCGCCGCCGGCGGACTGGAAGGTGAACAGCTGGCAGGAACAGGCGGAGTTCTGCCACTGGTTGGCCACGGTGCCGGCGGTGGTGGAGCCCTGCGGGATGTCGACGTACTTGCCGCTGTTCTTGTTGACCAGGACGTACTGCCCGGTGCCCAGCGGTGGCAGCGCGGTCTGCGTGAAGTCCCAGCGCTGGCAGTCGCAGCTCGTGCCGCTCCACTGGACGGCGTTGGTGCCGGTGGTGGTCAAGGCGTTCGGGATCTCCAGGTACTTGCCGGTCACGCGGTTGGTGATCGTGTAGCCGCCGGCCCGGTGCGGGGAGACGGCCCATTCGTGGTCGAGGGTGCCGTTGTCGTCCCACTGCAGGATCCTGGCGCCGTCGGCCGAGGACTGGTTCTGCACGCCCAGGACCTTGCCGCTGGCCACGTTGAAGATCTTGAAGTAGCCGGAGGACTGCTGGACGAAGTGCCACTGCTGGTCCGTGGCGCTGGTGGCGGTCTGCTGGGTCGCGCCGGTGCCGTTGGTGGTGGAGCCGCCGGCGATGGTGAGCCTCAGGTCGCTGTTGGCGTTGGAGAGGGTGTAGGTGGCTCCGTCGGAGATGCCGCCGCCCAGGTCGACGACGCTGTAGGTGACCGGGTTGACGCCGGTGCTCCGCGCGCGGCCCCCGCTGAGCACCATCAGGCTGTGGCCGTCGGCCAGCGGGAACATGCCCCGGCTGTAGCCGCCGGCGACATTGGAGCGCATCCGGGTCCAGGCGTTCGCGGCGCCGTTCTCCGTGTTGACGAACAGGTCGTCCTGGCTCTCGCCGCTGAGGACGAGGGTGCCGTTCGGACCGCCGGTGGGCAGCCAGGTGATGAAGGGAGCCCCGCTGGGGATGACGCCGTCGGTCGACCGCAGCACCCGGCCGGTGACGGAGCCGAAGCCCTCCGGGTCGGCGGAGATCTTGTAGTAGACGGAGCACCTGCCCTCGGGGGCGTTGCAGTACTCGTAGCTCATCACGTAGTTGCCGTTGGGGAGGCGGGTGACGACCGGCATGCCGGGTCGGTCCGCGTAGGTGGGCATCGACACGTCGTCCACGACCGGGCCCCAGGTGCGCAGGTCCGTGGAGACCTGGTGCACGACCTCCTGGCCGTGCGCGGTGTCGCGCTGGTCGGAGTAGTAGACGATGAGCCGGTCGCCGGAGAGCACGAAGTACGGCTCCCAGACGGGGGTGTAACCGTTGGTGGAGAACGCCGGTCCGCCGGTGGCGATGTTGGTGATGAAGGTCCAGCTCTGTCCGCGGTCGGTGCTGGCGTACAGGTCTATCTTGCTGCCTCCCCAGCGGTCGTACGGCACCGAGTCACCGGCGGCGAGGATGGTTCCGGCGGGGAAGCCGCCCATGGCCTTGGGGAGTTCGAACAGTTCGGGCTGCCAACGCATGCCCCAGCCGTTCTGGGTGTCGGCGACCTCGGAGATCTTCGTCCAGGAGGCGCCGTTGTCGGTGGAGCGGTAGATCGGGAAGACCGGCATGTCC
>NZ_JARGEE010000809.1:0-1734 GCF_033794485.1 Streptomyces sp. MB09-02B | reverse complement strand
GCGGTCAACGTCGCGATGCACAGCAGCCGGCGGTCGGTCGAGGAGTGCGTGGGGGAGGTCCTGCCCGAGCTGCGGGACGCGGTGGGTCGGATCGAGGAGGAGCTGGCGGTGGCGGGGATGTTCCGACGCGTACCGGAGGTCTGACCTCCGGGAGGGGAGCGGGCTGCGCACACCGTACGCTGGTCGCGTCAGTCGTACGCAGACGTGCGCAGCCGTACGCAGACGTACGCAGGACATCGGCAGCACGTCCGCAGGTACGTCCGCAGGTACATCCGCAGGTCAAACAGGCATCAGGCATCAGGCATCAGGCATCAGGCATCAGGCATCAGGCAGAGGAGACGCGCCCCATGGCACCCGAGAAGCCGGTCAGGAAGCAGGAGGGGTTCCAGTCGGTCTGGACCCGGCCCCGGACCGGGCGGGAGCAGCCCGCGCTGAGCCGGGAGCAGATCGTCGCCGAAGCGCTGCGGCTGCTCGACGAGGAGGGCATCGACGCGCTGAGCATGCGCAAGCTCGGCGCCCGCCTGGGAGCCGGTGCGACCTCTCTCTACCGCCACGTCGCCAACAAGGACGAGCTGCTGGAGCTGGCCGTCGACGAGATCTACGGCGAGATCGAGGTCACCACCACTCCCGACCCGACGAACTGGCGTACCGATACCGCGCGTTGTGCCCACAACCTGCGCACCACGATCCTGCGCCACCCGTGGCTCGCCTCCGTACTCGGCGAGCTGGGCATGTCCTACCTCGGCCCGAACTGGATGCGGGTCTCCGAGGCCATGCTGAGGCTGCTGACCACCGCCGGGTTCCCCGCCGACGAGGCCGACCGGGCGCTCACCACGGTCGTCGCGTACGTCACCGGCACGGCCACCAGCGAGGCCGCCTGGCTCAACGTCCTCGCCCGCAGCGGCCAGGACGAACAGAGCATGGTCGAACAACTGTGGCCCGCCGCCGAGGAGGCCGCCCAGGACTATCCGCTGCTGCGCGAGGGTTACGCCGAACAGCGCGGCACGGATCCCCGGGCGGCCCGTGAGGAAGGGTTCCAGTACGGCCTGGACCGGGTGCTGGACGGGTTGGCGACGCGGCTGAAGTGACACCGGAACCGACCGCCCGCCCCCCTCCGACGCCACTCCCCACTCCACTCCGCTCCATTCCACTCCACTCCCTCAACCCACCCTGTTTCTCTACCCGTTGACGCCCGTGTACTTGCTGAGGCTCCAGTTCCACAGCAGCCTTGACAGGACGAACGCGGTGAGGCCGATGACGGGTGAGGCGACGGCAAGCGCCTCCGGTACGCCCATCGCGTCTCCGTGGCCGGTCAGGACGCCGGCCGGGAAGTAGGCGGTGAAGGCGAGCGGTACGACGAACGTGAACGCGGCGGACGCGGCCTTCGGGAGGATGCTCAGCGGGTAGCTGCCGAAGGTGCCCATCAGCTCCTCCAGCCACTGGCTCCAGTACGACGTGGCCGGGAAGTGGAACGCGGCGGCGGCCAGGGCCGTGAAGAGCGCGGCCTCCACCAGCATGCCGCCGAGGACACCGGCCACCACGTACGTGATCCGGCCCGCCGTCCAGTCCAGCGAGCTGCGCTGGAGCGCGGCGACGAACAGACCGACGGCCACGACCAGGTCGCCGATGGCGTTGACCGGGAAGAAGGTCAGCTGGACCTGTCGGTAGACAGGAGACGCGGCGGGCGCGGCCTTCGGGAGGATGCTCAGCGGGTAGCTGCCGAAGGTGCCCATC
>NZ_JARGEE010000808.1:0-1740 GCF_033794485.1 Streptomyces sp. MB09-02B | reverse complement strand
GATGTGTGTCGAGTGATGTGTGGGCGGGGTGGGGGCTGGGGACCCGGGAGTGGTGCTGGGCTGGGGCGGGTCCCGCTCACCGGCGCTTGCCGGGTGCCGCCTGCGCCCACCCGCGCCGCCGCAGCGGCGCGACTGCCCGCAGTCGGGGTGGCGGGGAGCGAGCGCGGCTGCGGGGGCGGCGACGTCGGGGCGGTGTGGACCGGGGTGTCCACCAACGGCCTCACCTGACGGAGTGAGCTGGCGCACACCTGCCGTAGAGTTGAGGCCGGTCGAGTACGTGACCGCGGGAGATCGGAAGGGCAGCAGGAGTGAGCGTCGAGGACACGGGCTCCGGCACGGACGCGGATGGCCGCGTGGAGCCGCCCCCTCTCTCGGCTTCGCTCGAGCGGGGCGAGCCCCAGGACGTGGACGCCGACGAGGAGGACCCTCTGGCGCTGCGGCTCGAAGGGCTGATCCTCGGGGCCGAGCGCCGGTACACCCCTTTCCAGGCCGCGCGCAGCGCCGGCGTCTCCATGGAGCTGGCGTCCCGTTTCTGGCGGGCCATGGGCTTCGCGGACATCGGTCAGGCCAAGGCACTGACCGAGGCCGACGTGCTCGCGCTGCGGCGGCTCGCCGGTCTCGTGGAGGCGGGGCTGCTGAGCGAGGCCATGGCGGTGCAGGTGGCTCGTTCCACCGGGCAGACCACGGCGCGGCTGGCCGAGTGGCAGATCGACTCCTTCCTGGAGGGGCTGACCGAGCCGCCGGAGCCGGGGATGACCCGGACCGAGGTGACGTATCCGCTGGTCGAGCTGTTGCTGCCGGAGCTGGAGGAGTTCCTCGTCTACGTCTGGCGGCGCCAGCTGGCCGCAGCCACCGGCCGGGTCGTACAGGCCGCCGACGACGAGGAGATGGTCGACCGGCGCCTCGCGGTCTGCTTCGCGGATCTCGTCGGGTTCACGCGGCTGACCCGCCGGATGGAGGAGGAGGAGCTCGGCGAGCTGGTCGAGGCCTTCGAGACCACGGCGGCGGACCTGGTGGCGGCGAACGGGGGCCGGCTCATCAAGACCCTCGGGGACGAGGTCCTGTACGCCACGGACGACGCGGGTGTCGCCGCCGAGATCGCGCTGCGCCTCATCGAGACCATGGCCAACGACGAGACCATGCCCGAGCTGCGTGTCGGCATGGCCTTCGGCACGGTGACGACGCGGATGGGCGACGTCTTCGGTTCCACCGTGAACCTCGCGAGCCGGCTCACCTCGATAGCGCCGAAGGACGCGGTCCTCGTCGACGGTGCCTTCGCCGAGGAACTGACCCGTACGGGCGAGGCGCCCGCCTCCGAGGCCGAGGCCGCGGAGGCCGCGGCCGCCGCGGAGAAGGAGGGCGAGGAGCCGCCCACCTACCGTTTCGCCCTCCAGCCGATGTGGCAACGACCGGTGCGTGGGTTGGGCGTGGTGCAGCCGTGGTTGCTCACGCGGAGGCCCGGCAAGGCGTGACGGTGTAAGCCGTGACGGCATAAGGCGTAAAGGCTGACGGTGTGAAGGCGTGACGGTGTAAGTCGTGAGGGGTGAGGGGCCGCCGGGTGGGCGGCCCCTCTTCGTTGCGGTCCGCTATCTGCTCAGGGCGTCGTTGACGCATACGCCGACGATCGGGACGCAGAGGCCCGGCTTGGTGGGCTTCGTGGGTGTGGTCGTGTCGCCGGGTGCGGTCGGCGCGGTCGGGGAGTCGGGCGTGGTCGGCTGCTGGGGGGCTGCCGCCGGGGGC
>NZ_JARGEE010000807.1:0-1744 GCF_033794485.1 Streptomyces sp. MB09-02B | reverse complement strand
GGGGCTGGACATCGGGCAGCCGTCGTTGATCCGGATGTCGCGTGCGGTGCGTGCGGGGGTGGTGGAGGGGGCGGTACGCGCGGAGCGTGCGGAGGGCGTGGAGCGTGCGGTGCGTGCGGTGCGTGCGGGCCGCGCGAAGAGCGGGTAGGGGGTGTGGCGATTCCGCAGGCCGGTGGGGGCCTGTCACGCAGCTCCCCGCGCCCCTATGGGGCGGGTGTGTCGAGGCTGCTCAGGATGTTCCGTTCCTCCGGGGTGAGCGGGGGACCCGACAGCGGTGGGAGCAGCGGGCCCAGGGCCGTGGAGAGGAGGAGGGTGGGGTGGAGCAGGTGGAGGGCGTCCGCCTGGAGGGTGGTCACTCTGCACATCGCCGCAGAGACACGGTACGAGCCGGTGGCGACGCGCGTCATCCGGCCGACGTAGGCGGACAGCAGACGGTCGGCGAGCGTGGGGGACTTGCCCCGCACCCCGGGGAACCACTGGTCCTGGCCGACCGACATGGTCCACGCCGCGTTCACCACCTTCGCGGCGGCCCGCTGCACCCGCCGGGCCAGACCGGGTGTGTCGATGCCGGTCCGGTCCAGCTCCCGGCGCAGTTCGCGCGCGCCCAGCGCGGCCACCGACATGCCCTGCCCGTAGACCGGGTTGTAGGTGGCGACGGCGTCCCCGAGCGCCACCAGCCCCTCGGGCCACCGCTCGGACTTCTCGAAGTAGCGCCGTTCGTTGCGGGTGCTGCGGCTGAGGGTCACGTCGGTCAGGGGTTCGGCGCCGGCGATCAGCCGGCCCACGAGGGGGTGGCGCAGGCCGAGGGCGAAGGGGACGAAGTCCTCGGGTGAGGCGGTGGGTTCACCACCCCGGGTGCCGGCGAGGCTGACCAGCCAGCGGTCGCCCTCGATGGGGAGGAGGAGCCCCGCCCGGCCGGGCCGGCCGCCCGTCGGGTCCGCCGTCACCTGCGCCGGGGGGAAGTTCTCCGCCCCGACGGGGGTGCGGTAGATGCGGGTCGCGTAGACCAGCCCGGAGTCGACCACGTCCTTGCGGATGCCCGTGATGCCGAGGTCCGCGAGCCAGTGCTCGACGCGGCTGCCGCGTCCGCTCGCGTCGACGACCAGGTCCGCGCGCAGACTCTCCTCGGCCGCGCCTGTCGGTGTGCCCCCGCCCCGTTCTCCGTCGGCGGTGAGCCGGACGCCGGTGACGCGCTCGGCGGTGCCGAGGAGGCCGGTGGCCGAGGCACGGCGGATGCGGACACGGGTGGTGCTCGCGAGGACGGCGTCCCGGACGGTCCGGTCGATCAGGTCGCGGCCGGCGATGAGCAGGGGGTGGGTGCCGTGGTGGCGGGAGCGGCGGTACCAGCCCTGCGGGCCCAGGGTGACCAGGCCGGAGGTGAGACCGCGCTCCCGGGCGCCCGCCGCCAGCAGCCGCTCGCGCACCTCGCCGCCCGGCACGAGTTCGTCGATGGCGTCGCGGCCGCTGGGCAGGAGGATGTGGGCGTGACGGCCCTGCGGGAGCCCTCGGCGCGGTCGGGGTTCGTCCGGGAGCTCGTCGCGCTCCAGCACGATCACCTCGTCGACGGACCGGGCCAGAGCCGCGGCGGCGAGCATGCCGCCCATGCTCGCCCCGATGACGACCGCGGTACGCGGCATGGGTCCCCCTGCGCTCGACGGTGCTCGCCGACCCTAGAAGATCAGGGCAACGGAGTGGCGCGCAAGGGGAGTTGATGTGTCGCCGGGAGGGAGAGTGGGGGCGAGGG
>NZ_JARGEE010000806.1:0-1766 GCF_033794485.1 Streptomyces sp. MB09-02B | reverse complement strand
CCGCCCATGGACCCCCGCGTCGCAGCGCCCCCGGCGCCCCCCGCTCCCGCGGCGCCGCCCGCGCCGGGCACCGGGAAGATCAACCTGGACAAGGGCCGCGTCAGCCTCCAGAAGAACCAGACGGTCTCGCTGGTCAAGGGCGGCCGTCCGCTGCTCTCCCAGGTCAAGATGGGCCTCGGCTGGGAGCCTGCGTTCCGGGGCAAGGACATCGACCTGGACGCGTCGGTCATCGCGTACGGCCCCCAGCGCAACCACATCGACAGCTGCTACTTCGGCAAGCTGTCCATCGTCAACGGCGCGATCAAGCACTCGGGCGACAACCTCACCGGGGAGGGCGGGGGCGACGACGAGGTGATCGTGGTCGACCTCGGCCGGCTCCCCCAGGACGTCACCGGTCTGGTCTTCACCGTCAACTCCTTCTCCGGTCAGAAGTTCACCGAGGTCGCCAAGGCCTACTGCCGCCTTCTCGACGCCGCGACCGGCGAGGAACTGGTCCGCTTCGACCTCACCAACGCCGAGGCGCAGACCGGCGTGATGATGGCCAAGCTGATCAAGCAGTTCTCCGGCGAGTGGGAGATGACCGCGATGGGCGACTTCGTGAAGTCCCGCACGGTCAGGGGGATGGTGAAGCCGGCAGCCCAGGCCCTCTGACGCGGATGTCGCCGGGCGCCCCGCTCAGGAGGGCGCCCGGCTCAGGAGCGCGCCCGGCTCACTGGATCACCCCGCTGTACGCGTTCAGCGCGGGCTGCCCGCCGAGGTGCGCGTAGAGCACGGTGGACTCCGTACCGATCTCGCCGCGCTCGATCAGGTCGACCATCCCCGCCATGGACTTGCCCTCGTAGACGGGGTCGGTGACCATGCCCTCGGTGCGCGCCGCAAGCTGCATGGCGACGAGGGTGGCGTCGTCCGGGACACCGTAGATCCCCGCGTGGTACCGCTCGTCCAGCTCCACGTCGGCAACGGTCAACTTCCGCTTGAGGCCGATGAGTTGTCCGGTGTTGTGGGCGATCCGGGCGATCTGCTCACGAGTGGTGTCCGGCTTGGCCGAGGCGTCGATGCCGATGACCCGGCGCGACCGTCCGCCCTCCTCCTCCAGCGCGGCGAACCCGGCGACCATGCCGGCCTGGGTCGAGCCGGTCACCGAGCACACGATCACGGTGTCGAAGAAGACGCCCAACTCCCTCTCCTGCTCGGCCACTTCGTACGCCCAGCCGGCGAAGCCCAGGCCGCCGAGCGGGTGGTCGGAGGCGCCGGCCGGGATGGGGTACGGCTTGCCGCCGCTCTCCTCGACCTCCCTGAGCGCCAGTTCCCAGCTCTCCTTGAAGCCGATGCCGAAGCCGGCCCGGACGAGCCGTACGTCGGCGCCGGCGAGCCGGCTGATCAGGATGTTGCCGACCTTGTCGTAGACGGCGTCCGGCCAGTCGACCCAGCTCTCCTGCACGAGCACGCACCTGAGCCCGGCACGGGCGGCCACGGCGGCGACCTGACGGGTGTGGTTGGACTGCACACCGCCGATGGAGACGAGGGTGTCGCAGCCCTGCGCGAGGGCGTCGGCGACCAGGTACTCCAGTTTGCGGGTCTTGTTTCCGCCGTACGCGATACCGGAGTTGCAGTCCTCCCGCTTGGCCCAGACGGCGGCGCCGCCCAGGTGGGCGGTCAGCCGCTCCAGCGGGTGCACCGGCGAGGGCCCGAAGAGGAGCGGATAGCGCTCGAAGGTAGAAAGGGACACGGGTCCTCCCGGGGTGGTGTGGGGCGGGGCGGTACGT
>NZ_JARGEE010000805.1:0-1774 GCF_033794485.1 Streptomyces sp. MB09-02B | reverse complement strand
TGGCTGCACCGCGCCCCCCCGGGCCCGCCGGGCCCCGCCGGCCCCGCCCGCGTCCGCGCTGGGCCGCCCCCCCCCTCGCCCGCGAGGGGCGTGCCAGGCTCCGCTCCGGCCGCCCCCCCGGCCCGCCCGCCCTGCTGGGCGGCCATCCCGTGCGGGGCGGCGGCGCCGGGGCGGCCCGGCCGACTCGGGGGGCGTGGTGTCACGCAGGGCCACGGGTTCAGTCTCCTCTCACGGCGAGACGCTCGATCGCCGCCATCGGTACGGGGAGCCAGTCGGGACGGTGCCGGGCCTCGTAGAGGACCTCGTACACGGCCCGGTCGGTCTCGTAGGCGCGCAGCAGACCGTGCTTCTCGCGCGGGTCCCAGCCGGCGCGGGCCGCGTAGCCCGCGCAGTACGCCTCCCGGCACCGGCGCGCCCACTCCGGGCGCCAGGGCCGGCGCTGCCGCGCGGCGTAGTCGAAGGAGCGCAGCATCCCGGCGATGTCCCGCACCGGCGACTGGGTGCCGCACCGCTCGGCGAGCGGACGGGACGGCTCGCCCTCGAAGTCGATGACGAACCAGTCCGGGCCGGCCCGGAGCACCTGCCCCAGATGCAGATCGCCGTGCACGCGCTGCGCGGACGGTCCCGGGTCGCAGGCGAGCAGGGCGCGGAAGGCCGAGCGCAGTCCGGGGACGTACGGCCGCAGGGCCGGTACGCAGCGTGCGGCGGCGTCGAGTCGTTCGGTCATCGCGGCCGCCGTCCGCCCGTTCTCGTCGTGGGCCCCGGTGGGGAAGGCCGAGGCCAGCGCCAGATGCACCTCCGCCGTCGCCCCGCCCAGCTCACGGGCCTGCGCGGTGAAGTCCTGCCCGGCGGCGAGTGCGCCGAGCGCCAGCGTCCAGCCGTCCGACGCGTCGGGCAGGAACGGCTGCAGCACACCGAGGGTCGCCGGGAACGGATCGGTCGTCCGGAACCAGGCCACCGGCGCCGGCACCCGGCCGCACCCCTGCCCGGCCAGCGCGCCCGGCACCTCCAGGTCGGGGTTCACCCCCGGCTGGATGCGCCGGAAGACTTTCAGGATGTACGCGTCGCCGTACACCAGTGAGGAGTTGGACTGCTCGGCGTCCAGCAGCCGGGGGGCCAGCCCGGCCGGCACCCGTGCGCCGGGGTCAGCCTCGAAACGCAGCGGGCCCGCCGAGCCGGGATGCCGCAGCCGTTCGAGGAGCACCTCGGCCGACCGGGGGTCGTACAACGCGTCGTACACCGTCAGACCGGCGAGCGGTCCCTCGGACGCCCGCCCGATGAGCGCCCGGGCCAGACGCGGCACCGGATGCTCGCGCACCCCGAGCAGGAGCTGGTAGCAGTCACCGGCCGGGGGCGGTCCACCCGGCGCGGGCACCCCGCCGTGACCGGGATGGCTGGGCTGACCGGTGTACACCAGCAGATGCAGGCAGCCCGGGTACAACTCGGTCATCGACAGCAGGGCGAGGTCCGTGACCGGCCGGTCCTTGCCGGCGAACCAGCGTTGCCGTGGCAGCCACTCGCGCAGCAGTCCCGCCAGCGAGGTCATGAGGCCGGTGGCGACCTCCTCGCCACTCGGCCGGAGCAGTGCGGATGCGGTCTTCGACATGGTGACGCGTCCTTTCGCCGGCCCGCGCTTCAACGCCCTCGGGCAGCGCGGGAGAGGACTCGGGAGAGCCGGAACCAGTAGAAGCCGTGGCCCGCGAGGGTGAGGAGGTAGGGCAGTTCACCGATGGCGGGGAAGCGGACTCCGCCGATGAGTTCGACGGGGTGGCGT
>NZ_JARGEE010000804.1:0-1794 GCF_033794485.1 Streptomyces sp. MB09-02B | reverse complement strand
GGGCGGGGGCCGGCGGTCGGGGCTGCGGGCGAACCGGTCATGGTCACTCCTGTGTCGCTGAGGCTTGCGGGGACGGTGGCCGCGACCGGCCCGAGGTGTCCGCCGGGTGCGATCGCCGTGGTCACAGCCTCCCCCGAGGGGGCCACGGCCCGCCTCCGTGGTGAGCACGGAATCCACCACGGAGAGGCCACGGAGCAGCCGATAATGGCCCGGTGTCCAGTCCAGTGGTCTCGGCCCGGGAAGCCGAAGTGCTCGCGCTGCTCGGGGAACACCTCAGCAACGCGGAGATCTCCGCGCGCCTGTTCATCTCCGTGCGCACGGTCGAGTCCCATGTCTCCGCCCTGCTGCGCAAGCTCGACGAACCGGACCGGCGCGCGCTCTCCCGGCGCGCGGCCGACCTGGCCCGTACGGACCGGCCCCGCCCGACGCCCGTCCTCCCCGCACCGCTGACGTCGTTCATCGGCCGGGTGCGCGAACGCGCCGAACTGGCCGAGGCGGTGAAGACCCGTCGGCAGGTCACGGCAGTCGGTCCGGGCGGGGTGGGCAAGACCCGGCTCGCGCTGGCGGTGGCGGCGGACGCGGCCGGTGTCTTCGCCGACGGTGTGTGGTTCGTCGACCTGGCCCCCGTCACCGATTCGGCGCGGGTCGGCGCGGCGATCGCGGCGGCCGTCGGCGTGGGCGAACAACCCGGGCGCGGCGTCGAGGAGTCGGTGCTCGCCGCCCTGGCGGACCGCGAGGCGCTGCTGGTCCTGGACAACTGCGAGCAGATACGCGACGGGGTAGTGCCCTTCCTGGAACGACTGCTGGTCGCCTGCCCGGGGCTCCGGGTGCTCGCGACGAGCCGGGCCCGGATGATGGTGCCGTTCGAGTGGGTCTTCCCCGTGCCGCCGCTGTCCTCGGACGGCGGCGCCGACTCGGAGGCCGTGACGCTCTTCCTGGAACGGGCGGCGGCGGTCGGCCTGCCACCCGAACCGGCCCTGCGCGACCGGATCGCGGCCATCTGCGAACGCCTCGACGGCATGGCGCTCGCGATCGAACTGGCGGCGGCACGCTGGCCCACGCTCGGACCGGACGGTCTCACGGCGGGCCTCTCCGACCAGCTGCGGATCCTCTCGGGCGGGCCGCGTGCGGACGACCGGCACCGGTCGGTACGGGCCGCGCTGGACTGGAGCCATGATCTGCTGGACTCGGCGGACCGGGCGCTGTTGCGGCGGATATCGGTGTTCGTGATGCCGTTCAGCGCGGAGGCGGCCGGAGCCGTCGCCGGGTTCGCGCCGCTCCGACCGGCAGCGGTCGCCGACGGGCTCGGACGGCTCGCCGAACAGAGCCTGCTCGCCGCTACACCGACCGCGAACGGCACGCGTTACCAGGCGTTGGAGACCATCCGCCAGTACGGGGCGGAGCGGCTCGCCGACGCCGACGAGCCGACGGCTGTGCGGTCGCGCCACGCCGCCTGGTGCCTGACCGCTGCGACCGCTCTCGCCGGAGCCGAGGGCCCGGACTTCCGCGCACGCTTCGACGCCGTCGCCGACGACCTCCGAGCGGCCCTGACCTGGGCCGCCACCCACCGGCCCCACCGCACGACCGCCCACCGCCTCGTCGTCGCCCTCGCGGGCCTGACCTTCACCCGCAACCTGCTCGGCGAGAGCCAACAACGCTACGAGCAGGCGGCGGCGCTCGCCGAGCCGGTTGCGGGGGCAGGGCAGGCCCGCGCGGGCGACGACGAAGCGGTGGGCGGTCGTGCGGTGGCTGTCTCTTATCTCCATCTCCGATCTCACGAAACAGGCAGAAAAA
>NZ_JARGEE010000803.1:0-1814 GCF_033794485.1 Streptomyces sp. MB09-02B | reverse complement strand
GTTCGGGTGCCGGGGCCGGTTCGGGTGCCGGGGCCGGTTCGGGTGCCGGGGCCGGTTCGGGTGCCGGGGGTGCTTCGACCGTTTCCGGCGGTGGGGGTGCTCTCGTTGGTGGTTGGGAAGGGCTCGGGCCGATTCAGCGGGCCCTAGGGGGGCCGGCCGCTGTCGCGGACGCCGGGTTCAGCGGGCGGTTGAGCACCTGGCAGAACCCGTCCTTCACCGGGACCCTGTCCCACGCCGTCCTGCCCGGTGCGCCGGGTGGGCTGGTCAAGAACGTGCTCACTACGTCTGCGGCGCCCGTCGCCGGCCTGGAACTGCCGTCGCGCAGGCTGCCGGTGGCGTACGAGGAGCCTGAGGCCCCGGCCGCCCCCTCCATGCCCTCGTCCCCGTCCGCGTCCCCGTCCCCGTCCGCCGACCCTGGGCCTGGGCCTGGGCAGCGAGCGCCGTACCAGGTCACGCCGTCCCGTCCGACCGGCCCCCGGGTCACCCCGGCACGGCCCCACGCCACCCGTCCGGCCCCGTTGACCAAGGCCTCCGCCCCACCGGCCGTCCAGCGCCGGACCCTGCCCGCGTCACGGCCACAGCCCTCCGGGCCCGCCGGGGCGCCGGGGGATACGACTTCGGGTCCGACGCCTTCGAGCGGTGCCACGCCCGGGCGTACGGTGCCTGCGGCGACGGCAGCCGGGGGTACGCCGCCCGGACGTACGGCAGCGGACGGCTCCTCGTCCGGTCACACGGCTTCCGGTGGCTCCTCGTCGCCCGGTCCGGTATCGGGTCGTACGGCGTCCACGGGGAGCGGGGCGGGCTCGGCGAACTCGGCTACGGGCCCGGTCGGCGCGTCCGGCGGCACCTCTCGGGCAACGGCGCCTGCCGCGACGCCGACCCGGGCCGAGGCACCTGCGGTCAGCTCCACGAGCGCGGCCGAATTCCCTTCCGGCAACAGCACCGCCGCCCCCGCTCACACAGGGCCGGCCATCCAGCGTGCGACGCCCGACACCGCCGCCGGGACGGCACCGAACTCCGGCGGTACGTCGGTGACCGGCGACCGCAGGGGGCCGGGCCCCGTCGGCGACACGACGACAAGGTTCGGCGGTACGACACCGAACTCCGCCGGTACGACACCGAACTCCGCCGGTTCGACGACGACTCCCGTCGGCATGACGGGTCTCCACCGTGCAACGGCGGGTCCCCACTGCGGGCCGACGGGTTCCGACCGCCCGCCGTCGAACCCTGTCGGTGCGCCGCCAACTCCCAGCCGTACGACGCCGCCACCCAGCCGTACGACCACGAACTCCGCCGGCACGACCACGAGTCCCGGCCGTACGACGTCGAACCCGGACGGTCCCGCCACCACGAGCCCCGGCCGTACGACGTCGAACCCGGTCGGTGCCGCCACCACGAGTCCCGGAGCTGCGGCCACGAACTCCAGCCGTGTGGCGGCGAATCCCGCCGGCACCGTGCAGCGCGCCGCCAGTACGTCAGGGGAACCCCGACGCGCAGCGAGCGACCCGGGCGGAATCACGCCCCCGTCGTCCGACACCACGGGCAACCAATCAGCGGGCAGCCCCGCCACCCCCGAACGGGGCGAGGTCAGCATCCAGCGGGCGACGACCATGTCCAACGCCGCGTACGGGGGCAGCACCCGGTCCCGGCGCCCCGTCAGGCCGGTCTCTCAGCACCGGCACCGACTCCGGCGTGCCCGGAGGCTTCAAGGGCGACGTCCAGCGGTCCGCGCCCGAGGCCGACACCACGGCACCTCACCCCGCCGATACGGCAACCGGTGGTCCCCCCGCCCCGCGCACCGCCCCGGTCCGCAC
>NZ_JARGEE010000802.1:0-1825 GCF_033794485.1 Streptomyces sp. MB09-02B | reverse complement strand
CGCCGAAAGGCCGGGACCGGCCCGCCACGCCGCCGGGACGGTCTCCAGCCGCCCGCGCGCACCGGGCCCGGCAGAGCCCGCCCGCCACGACACCGCACACGCCCACCGCGGCCTCCTGGTCACGAGCGCCGGCCCGGCCGGCCTCACGGCAGCCGCCACAGCGGCCGCCAGCAGCGCCCGGACCACCCCCGCAACCCACCCGGCACCGGCGCCCCGGCCCCGGGCACCACCGCCCGCGCCGGCCGCGCGGCCAGTCAGGCCCGCCCGGACACCAGAACGACACGGACACCAGGACGCCACAAACACCAGGACGCCACGGGCATCAGGACGGCCGCTTCACGGATGACGCGCTCTGCGCGGTCCGCGGCCACGTCCAGGCGCATCAGAATTCGCAGGCGAGGCGATGGAGGGCAGCAAGCACTGCAGCAGAACGAAGACCCGGCGCTCGATGTCCTCCAGACCGCTCTCCAACTGCCCATACAACTACCCCCGTTGAACGCCCCGACCACCAGCCCGCCGACCTCCCACGCCACCACGTGCACCAGGGATCTCACCACGCCGGCAGGCCCAGGAGACGACCTCCACCACCATGAGGACCGCACAGGCACGAGGACGGCACGGGCACGAGGACGGTGCCGGCGTCAGACCGGCACGGGCACGAGGACGGCACGGTCATAAGGACGGCACGGGCACGAGAACGGCGCCGGCGTCAGACCGGTGCCGGCGTCAGACCGGTGCCGGCGTCAGACCGGTGCCGGCGTCAGACCGGTGCCGGCGTCAGACCGGTGCCGGCGTCAGACCGGCGCCGGCGTCAGACCGGCGCCGGCGTCAGACCGGTGCCGGCACGAGGACGGCCGCTTCGCGGATGAGGCGCTCTCCGCGGTCCGCGGCCACGTCCAGGCGCATCAGAACCGCGGGCGAGGCGATGGAGGGCAGCAGGTACTGCAGCAGAACGGAGACCCGGCGCTCGATGTCCTCCAGACCGCTCTCCAACTGCGCATACAACTGCACCCCGTTGAACGCCCCGACCACCAGCTCCCCGACCTCCCGCGGCACCACGTGCGCCAGGGTCTCACCACGCAGGCGCGCCTGGGAGACGATCTCCGCCAGCATGTCGACCCACAGCGGCCAGGCGCTCCCGTAGTGCTTGCGGCCGGCCGGGTCCGCCGAGAGCCGGGCACCGGCCCGCAGAACGGGATCGAACCGCAGCCGGTGCGCCACCGTCATGGCGACGTCCACCATCTCCTGCAGCTTGATCTCCTGCTCGGGCAGCCGCTGGTCCGCCTGGACCTCCAAAACCCCCCGGGCCAGCGCCTCCTTGGAATCGAAATGGAAGTACAGCGCACCCTTGGTCACACCGGCGATCTTGAGAATGTCCGCGACCGTCGCCGCCGTGTACCCGTGATCCGCGAAGACCGTCGCGGCAGCCTCCAGCACGGCACGGCGGGTCCTGACAGCTCGTTCCTGCTGGGCCACTGCCTGCCCCCTCCACTCGACCGTACGCGTACTGGCGGACAAAGAAAAAACCGCCCAGGAGGTACTGTACTCGTGATCGTGCAGCTCCGCCATCACCACCGGCGCCTCCCGCCCTCCCCGCACCGCGGCCGGCGACCCACACCCCTGCCCCGCCCCGGCAGAACCACACTGGTCAGACGGCCGCGGCGGCCCGCGCCGCAGCACGCCCCGGCACAGCACGGCCCCGCGCCGGACAACGGCGCGAGGCGGGCGAAAACATCCGGAGCGCCGGTTTCCATACCCGGCCGGCCGCCGCCCGCCCCATCAGGCCATCGCGGGCACACCCCGCCCGGCACGCCCGGCACCGGGA
>NZ_JARGEE010000801.1:0-1829 GCF_033794485.1 Streptomyces sp. MB09-02B | reverse complement strand
CCGGCGTCCCCGTCACGGCCGACTCGTCCGCGCCCCTCGACCGTCACCCGCCCCCCGATCGTCAGCCGGGCCGCGTGGGGCGCGGACGAGTCGGCCGTGACGGGGACGCCGGAGTACAACGACCGGATCAGCGCGGTGTTCGTCCACGACACGGGCGGCACCAACGCCTACAGCTGCGCCGAGTCGCCCGCCCTGATCCGCGCGCTCATGGCGGACGACATCCAGGCGGCGGGCCGGAGCGACCTCGGCTACAACTTCGTCGTCGACAAGTGCGGCCGTATCTACGAGGGCCGGGCGGGCGGCACGGATCTTTCGGTGCGCGGCGCCCACACGCCCGGGTTCGACGGGGAGTCGACGGGCGTCGCGGTCCTCGGCGACTTCGACGGCGGCGGTGGGCCGAGCCGGGCCGCCGTGGAGTCCGTGGCACGGCTGGCGGCGTGGAAGCTGGGCCAGTACGCGGGCGACCCCACGGGCAAGGTGACGCTGACGGCGTCCGAGGACACCGGCAGGTACACACGCGGCGAGTCTGCGGAGCTGGGCGTCATATCCGGCGGCAGCGACGCGGCGACCCTCACCTCCCCGGGAGCCGGTCTCTACGCCGAACTCCCCGAGATACGCCACTACGCCGCCTCCCCGGCCCGCGCTTCCGCGATACCGACCGCCGACTACACGGGCGACGGCGTGAGCGACCTGGTCGCGCCGACCCCCCGGACCGGCAGCGGCTGGGTCACCCTCGTGCCGGGCGGTGCGAGCGGGCCCGCCCCGACCGCCAGGCTCCGTCTGAACCAGGCGAGCGCGGGCGTGCCGGGCGCCGCCGAATCCGGGGACCAGTGGGGCGCGGCGACCGCGTGGGGCGACGTCGACGGCGACGGGTACGCCGACCTCGTGGTCGGAGCGCCGGGGGAGGACGACACCACCGGGCACGCGGACCGGGGCGCGGTGACGATCCTCTACGGGCCGTCGTTCACCGCCGACGCCGACACCATGGCCCTCGGCGACGACTACGAGCCGGCCGGCGCGCGGTTCGGGGCGACCGTGGCGACCGGGGACTTCAACGCGGACGGCAGGGCGGACGTGTTCACCGCCGCGACCGGTACGGGCGGCAACTGGGCTGCGCGCTTCGGCGACGGCCACGAGGTCGCCGGGGACCTCACCACGGCGACCGGTTCACTGGCGTACGCGGACGCCGCGACCGGCGACTTCAACCGGGACGGCTACGCCGACGTGGCCCTCAACTACCGTGACGCGTCCGGCGTCGGCAGGCTCGTCTGGTTCAAGGGCTCCCGGTCGCTGGGGCTGACGAAGGCCGCGACCCTGACCGTGAAGGGCGGCCGCGCCGTCACGGCGGGCGACGTCGACGGCGACGGCTACGACGACCTCGTCGTCGGACAGCCGTACGCCTCCGAGTCCGGCGGCAACGCGGGCGGCCAGGTGACCGTGGTCCCCGGCACGTCCACCGGACTCGGCTCGACGGGGACAAGGACGGTCCACCAGGCCACGGCGGGGGTGGAGGGTGCCTCCGAGACCTCGGACGGCTTCGGTTCCTCGGTGTCCGTCGGCGATGTCGACGCCGACGGGTACGCCGACGTGCTGACCGGGGCGCCGGGCGAGGACATCACCCGGGCCGGGAAGAACCAGGGCAACGCGGGGTCGGTGTGGCTGCTGAAGGGGGCGGCTGCCGGGGTGAGTGGTGCGGGGTCGGTGGCGTTGTCGCAGGACGCGCCGGACGTGGGCGGCTCGACCGAGGCCGAGGACAAGTTCGGGTCGGCGGTGTCGGGGGCGGATGTCACCGGGGACGGGTACGGCGATGTGCTGGTCGGGGTGGAGGG
>NZ_JARGEE010000800.1:0-1854 GCF_033794485.1 Streptomyces sp. MB09-02B | reverse complement strand
CGATGTGACGGGCCGCCACCTTGTCACCCAGGTCCCGGATGGCCTGCGGCGGCGGGCCGATCCAGATCAGGCCCGCGTCCAGCACCGCCTGCGCGAACTCCGCGTTCTCCGAGAGGAACCCGTAGCCCGGGTGGACCGCGTCGGCGCCCGCGTCCTTCGCCGCCTGCAGGACCTTGCCCATGTCCAGGTAGCTGGTCGCCGGAGTGTCACCGCCCAGGGCGAACGCCTCGTCCGCGGCCCGCACATGCAGCGCGTCCCGGTCCGGATCGGCGTACACGGCCACGCTCGCGATCCCGGCGTCCCGGCACGCCCGGGCGACGCGGACAGCGATTTCGCCTCGGTTGGCGATCAACACCTTGCGCACGATGGCTCCCTCTCCTTGAAACAAGCCGAGTTTAGGGACTGCCGACACGGCGTTTCGACCCGTCCACAATGGTGAGCTTGCCCACACGGAGCGTGAATCGAGGCTCACTCAACCTGCGAAATCCCTTGTCGCACAGCATGGCGCAGGACTCCACGCGAAAACCCTAGCCCTCTGATGTGGTCAAGGTCTCTGTGCGGCCGCGCTGCGGCCGGTTGGGTTTCTTTGTGGAGTCCCTACTAATGGCCCAACGATTCTTTGCTCTCGTATGAACCCTTGTCCCGAGGTTTACCCGTTAGTAGCGTTCGCGATGTCTCGAACACCTACCTGGGGTAACGAGTGGGTGTGCGGGGGAGTGCGTCGAGAGCGGCAGTGCGAGAGCGGAAGTGGGTGGGGCCGGTGATCCGCAGACCGGTGGCGGTACTGACGGCGATCGTGCTGTTCGTGGAGGGGCTCGGGATCGCCGGGGTCCAGTGGCTCCTCGGCACCGTCGTCGACCGGCAGAAGATGTCGCTCGCCGGGCTGGATCCCGACGCGATGTCCGTCTCCACGAAGGCCGGAGGTGTCCTCTTCGGCCTCTACTTCGTCTTCTGCGGAGTCGTCGCGCTGCTCGTGGCGCTGCGCGACCGGCCCCCCGCCGGGCTCGGCAGGATCCTGCTCATCAGCATGGCCGTCGTGCACGGGCTGCTCGGGGCCCTCACCGTGGGGCTGGTCGGGTGGGGCGCGTTCGCGTTCATGATGGTGGTGCTGGGGCTGCTGCTGCTCACGCTGATGACGTACGACCGGCAGGACGGGGTCGCTGACGCCGTGCCAGGTGGGCCCGCCGGCGGCGCGGGCGGAGTCGGCGGCGGGGGGCCGGAGCAGGCCGCCCCGGCCGCACCCGGTGCTTCCTGAGGGCTCGCGTCAGTCGGCGCGGGGGGCCCACAGGTCGGTGATGGCCACGTCGAGTCGGGCCAGCAGGCGGCGGAGCAGGGGCAGGCTGATGCCGATGACGTTGCCGTGGTCGCCGTCGATACCGTCGATGAACGGCGCCGAGCGGCCGTCGAGCGTGAACGCCCCGGCGACGTGGAGGGGCTCGCCCGAGGCCACGTACGCGGCGATCTCCTCGTCCGTGGGGTCGCCGAAGTGGACGACCGTGGAGGCGGTCGCGGAGGTGTAGCGGCCGGTGGCGGTGTCGTAGACGCAGTGGCCGGTCTGGAGGGTGCCGGCGCGGCCGCGCATGGACTTCCAGCGGGCGGTGGCCTCCTCGGCGTCGGCGGGCTTGCCGAGGGCCTCGCCGTCGAGGTCGAGGACCGAGTCGCAGCCGATGACGAGGGCGCCCTTGACCTCCGGTCTGGCCGCCACGACCGATGCCTTGGCCTCGGCGAGGGCGAGGGCCAGGTCGGCGGGCGTGGGGGCGGTGACGGCGTCCTCGTCCACTCCGCTGACGATCACCTCGGGGGTGAGGCCGGCCTGGCGCAGGAGGTTCAGGCGGGCGGGGGACTGGGAGGCGA
>NZ_JARGEE010000007.1:0-67011 GCF_033794485.1 Streptomyces sp. MB09-02B | reverse complement strand
GGTGGGGCCAGCGAGGGAGCCTCGACCGCGGCGCCGACGCGGGCGGCGGCGGCCCGTAGCCCCACGGTTTGGCTCAGGGCCCTGGCCGACTCGGCGACCGGCCCGAGCACCGACAGCGCGAGCGCCATCGCCGCCGGGGCCCACGCGCCGTGCAGTCGCCCAGAGGTCACGGACTGCGCGGCGGCAGCCACCACGCCGAGGATCGCGAGCACGATGAGCAGATCGCGGACGGCGGCGGCCATGGCCTCCCAGGAGGCCTCGGCCCGCTGCGCCGCACCGACCCGGCGGCCCTGCTCGGCGAGGCGGCGGCGGCGCTCGGCCAGCCCTCCGAAGGCGAGCAGTTCGCGCAGCCCGTCGACGGCCTCCACGGTGTCGGCCGACAGCTTCGCGGTCGCCGCCCTGGTGCGGGCCCCGCGTGTGGCCCGTCCGCGCGCGTCGGCGAAGGGGGCCACGGCGAGCAGCGCGGCGACCGGCAGCACCGCCGCCAGCAGCCACGGCTCGACGGTGGCCAGCACCGCCGCCCCGCCGGTGAACACCACGCCAGAGGCGAGGAGTTGGGCGGTGGTGTGGGCGTAGAAGAACTCCAGCGCCTCCACGTCGGCCATCGCGGTGGCGGCCAGGTCCCCGCTGCGTCGGCCCGCCACGCGGGCGGGCGCGCTGCGGGAGAGCCCGTCGAAGACCCGCACGCGCAGCTCGGCCAGCACCCGGTAGGCCAGGTCGTGCGAGAGGTCCATCTCGCGCCAGGTCATCAGGGCTCGTACGAGGACGAGGGCGACCAGGGCGGTGACCGTGCCGCCCCCGGGAGCACGGCCGTCGATGACGGCGGTGCCGACGCTGTGCGCGGCCAGCGTCAACAGCGCCACCAGAGAGCCTTGTTCGAGGACTGCGGCCGCGCAGGTGCGGGCCATCATGCCCCGGTGCCCGACGAGAGCGGGCAACAGCGCGCGCAGTGAACCCCGTGGGGGCACGGGGGCGTCGACGGTGCCGCCCTGCGGCGTCAGGTCGGCGCCTGCGTCGGTGGTGCCGCCCGATGTCACGTCGGCGGCGGCATCGGTGGTGCTGCTCATGCGGCGAGCCCTTCTTCGTGGGTGTGGCCCGCTTCGACCAGCTGGGCGTAGACGCCACCGGCGTCCATGAGGTCGTCGTGGTCACCGATGGCGTCCACGCGTCCGTCGTCGAGCACCACGATGCGGTCGGCGTGCCGGACGGCGGCGAGCCGGTGGGCGACCAGCAGGACGGTCCGGCCGCCCGCGGCGTCCAGCAGTTCGCGGACGATGTGGGCCTCCCGGCGTTCGTCGACCGAGCTCGTGGCCTCGTCGAGGACGAGCACCCGGGCGTCGGCCAGCAGGGCGCGGGCCAGGGCGAGGCGCTGGCGCTGCCCGCCGGACAGGGTGGCGCCCCGTTCCCCGAGCACGGTTGCGTAGCCGTCGGGGAGCGCCGCGATCTCGTCGTGGATGCCGGCGGTCCGTGCCGCGTCGAGCAGTTCGTCGTCCGTGGCGGTCGGCCGGGCCAGGCGCAGGTTGTCGGCGATGGTGGCGTGGAAGAGGTAGGTCTCCTGCGAGACGACCGCTATGCCCTGCCGCAGCGAGTCGAGTGCGTACGCGGTGACGTCGCGGCCGTCGATGGTGATCCGGCCCCGCTGCGGCTCGCGATGGCGCAGGAGCAGGCCGAGCAGCGTGGACTTGCCTGCGCCGGAGGGGCCGACGATGGCGGTCGTGCGCCCCGCCTCGGCGGTGAAGGTGACATCGCGGAGCGCGGGAGCCTCGGCGCCGTCGTAGCCGAACTCGACCTGTTCGAAACGGACTTGGGGCGGGTCAGGCCAGTGCGCCCGCTCCGTCGCCGTGTCGGGTACGGCGGGGTCGGCGGTGCGCAGTGCCGCGATCCCGTCCGCGGCCGACACTCCCAGGTACCCGGCGTGCCATTCGCGGGACAGGTCGCGTACGGGCCGGAAGCACTCGGAGGCCAGCAGCAGCATCAGATAGGTGGCGGTGGGTGTGGTGGAGCCGGTGACGGCCGTCCAGCAGGCGAGCAGCGCGGCGGCCGCTGTGCCGCCCTGGATGGCCAGGTCGGTGAGTGCGGTGTCGACCAGGGACACTCGGAGCTTGGCGACGGTGGCCCGGTGCAGCGCCGCCGAGCGCTTCTCCAGCCGCTCGCGGGTGCGTCCGACGGCGCCCGCGGCCCGCAGCGCGGGCATGCCCTGCAGCGCTTCGAGGTAGTCGGCGCCCAGTGCCTCGTAGGTGTCCCAGTGTTCCTTGCCGCGCTTGGCGAGGAGGCGGTCCCAGGCGCGGGGACCGAACAGGCCGAGCAGCAGGGCGGGTACGAGGCCGAGGAGGGCGACCGGTTCGACGGCGGCCAGGGCGGCGAGCAGCAGGGGCGGCACGGTGAGGGTGATGAGGAGCTGCGGCAGGTAGCGGGAGACGTAGGCGTCGACGCCCTCCACCCCGTCGACGAGGGTGGTGCGCACCGCCCCGGCCCGCGCGGAGGTCAGATGCGCGGGGCCGAGCCGTCCGAGGTGGGTGAGAAGCTCGTCCCGCAGACGGACCCTGACCAGCTCCCCGGCGCGGGTGGCGGTGTGCCGCTGCCACTGGGCGAGCCCCGCTCGGACGGCGACGACGCCGAGCACTCCCCCGAGGAGCAGCGGGAACCGGTCCGTGTCGCCTCCGGCCACGTCGGCGAGGGCGACCGCGAGCAGCACGGCCTGCGCCAGGTGGGCGAGGGTGACAGCCCCCTGCAGGGCGGTGGCCGCGAGCAGAGGGCGCTGGGCGTGCCGTGCGGCGCGGCGCAGCTCGGGGTGGACGATCACGAGGTCCCCTCTTCGGAGTGGGTGGTGCCGAGGGCCAGGCCGTGGACGATCCAGTCCCTGCCCGGTGCGGCGCCGAGCGCGGCACCGAGGTCGGCCTGCTGCCAGGCGCCCACGGGGCGGCCGGCCAGGCCGTGTCGGCCGGCGGTCACGTGAGCCATGTGGACGGCGAACCCGGCCCGCAGATGGGCCCGGCGGATCTGCGGGGCATCGGCGTCCGTCGGGCAGCCGTAACCGAGCAGGACGGCGCCCGCTTCCGCGATCCAGGCCTGGCCCGCGGCCCATGCGGCGAGGGTCGGGCGGGCCTCACCGGCGGCGAGGCGGCGCAGTGTGCCGTCGGGTGCCGACGCGACGAGTGCGGGCTGTGGTTCACCCACGGCCGCGCACCACCCGAGGTCCCCGGCGTTCGCCTCGGCGGCGGCGAGCACCGCCCGCAGGGCCTCCTGGGGAGGGGTGCCCCGCAACGGCGGGCCGGCGCTGCGGCGCGTCAGCAGGTCGCTGGGGGTCGGTGCGCCCACGGCCGGCTGTGCGGTCTCGGGCGGAGCGAAGTGCACTGCGGCGAGGGGGTCTTCGGCGCGTCCGTCGAGGTCGAGTGCCGTCGGCGGGACGCCCAGGGAGCGCGCCGCGAGCGTCAGTGCCGCGGCGGCGTGCCCGGTGTCCAGCAGGATCAGCGGCCAGGCCCGGTGGCCGTAGTGCGCGATCGTGCGCTGCGCCGTGGCGGAGAGTTCGACGGTGGCCCCGGGCGGGGTGTCGTCGGGTGCCGCCCCGAGTCGGTGTACGCGGTGGCTCAGCGGGTCGTAGCCGTAGCGTCCCGGCGGCAGCGGGCAGTCGGCGCCCACGACGAGCCGGGCGTCCACCGGGTGCAGCGCGCCCGCGGACGGGGTGGGCCGCAGCCGTCCGGCGCCGTCCGAGGCCGCCAGGGAGAGGCTGAGCAGCCGGCCCAGGTCGAGCTGTCCGGGGCCGGCCTCCGACAGGGGAAGCGCCGGTCCGGGCCAGGGTCGGACGGCAGACCCGGCAGGCGTGTCCGGGCCCGGCTTCTCCGGCGTGCGGGCCCGGGCGAGGGCGGTGACGAGATCCACGGGTGGAGGCCTCACATGTGGGGCGGAGGAGCCAGGGTGAAGTCCTCCGGCGCGCTCGGCGCGGTGGTGCGCCAGCCCCGGGAGACGGCGGCGTCGGCGAGGCGCGGGGAGCCGAAGTACCCGAAGGCCGCCGGGGCGTTGGGGATGAGGCCGGAGACGAGGACCCGGGCGACGCGCAACGGCGTTTCGGCCACGTCCTCGGTGGTGAGGTCGAACGTCATGACGCGGTGGCCGCCGTCGTGGAGTGCGCGCTCCAGCCGGTCGCGGCTGCCGGGCTCGACGGCGTCGACGGATACGGTCCCGTGCGCGGGGTCCGTGAACCGCCGGGCCTCGGGCGCCATCCGCTCGTCCAGCCACACCTGCACGTGTGCGCCCAAGTCCCGTACGTGGGCGAAGCGTTCGCCGCACGCGTCGAGGTAGCGGCGGTCCTCGCGGTGGTCGAGGTAGAGCCCGCGGGCGAGCAGTCCTGCCTCGACGGCCTGGAAGACCCAGCCGTCGGGGTCGGCGAGGCCCTGAGTGAAGACCCAGGTGTGGACGGCCTCCAGGACGGCCTTGCGCGCGGCCTCGGCCGGGTCGTACTTGCAGGCGAACCCGGCGGCGTAGAGCCCGAGCCGTGGGTCGCGGACGAGGGCGGCCATGCAGGGGGCGAACTCCGAGGGCATCTCGGCGAGGTGGACTTCGAGCCCGGACCCGGCGAGGTCGTCGGCGAGGCCGGGCACACTGGCCGGGTCGATGCCTCGGGTCGGGCCGTCGAGGTGCCACCACAGTTCGAGGGCGTCGCGTTCGACGACCTCCAGCAGGCCGCGCTCGACGGCGTCGTCCAGCCCCTGTCCGGTGGCGATGCCCGCGTAGTTGAGGTGGTGGGTGCGGGGCAGCGAACGCAGCTCGCCCTGGCGCCAGTTGAGGTGGGTGAGGGCGACGGGTGCCCAGACCTCGGCTCTCTCCCCGCCGGGCAGCCGTTCCTCGCCGCGCGCCCACAGCGACGGGGTGTCGGCGGTGAGGCGGCGGTAGGGGAACTTCTCGCGGGTGTACTGCCAGTCGGCGTAGGCGGGCAACTCGTCGGGCCCGTACAGCCGCAGGCCCTTGCCCAGCAGCTCGGCGGCCGTGGCGCGCAGCGGGGCCTCGGGGTGGCCGGGCGGGGGTACGCGGTTGCCGCAGTAGCGCTCGATCCCCTCGGCTATCGCGGCGATCCGGGCGCCTTCGGGGTCGCCGAAGGTGGTGCCGAGCGACACCCGGTCGGCGGGCCACAGGCCGAGCCTGCGGGCATCGGCGATCTCGGCGGTGAGCGCGGTGTAGCGGGGTGGGGTGCCCGGGGGGTGCTCGACGGGCTCGACCTTGCGGACGATGCCGCACACGGGGTCGACCAGGGCTTCCAGTGGCAGCGCCGTCATCGCAGGATCTCCTGTACGGGATCGGTGGGGGTGGGACGGGAGCGGAGCACGGGCAGGTGGAGTGCCACGCGCTCGGGGTCGACCTCGCGCCGGGAGGCGAGGAGCCGGGTGGCCGTGACCGGGTCGTCGCCGGTGTGGGGGTTGCGGGCGTGGGCGGGGAAGTGGTGGCCGGCGATCTCCAGGCGGAGCCGGGTGCCCGCGGGCAGTCGCCGTGCGAGCGGGCCGAGTTCCACGGTGAAGTCGGCGGCCCTCCCCGGAGGGTCCGCGCGTCGGACGATGCCGACGGCGAGCCGTTCGGCCACTCCCCCGGGGCCGACCGCGACGAGCCGTGCGGCCCAGTCCGCCGACCGGGTGTCGGCGGTCGCGCGCACCCGGACCTCGGCGGTGCCGATGACGTCCAGTGGGCGCGGCAGCGGTGGGGTGGCGAACAGGCAGCGGTCGGGTGTGCGCCCCGTGGGGACGGTCAACTCCTCGGACGAGACCGGACGTTCGGGGTCTGCGGTGAAGGAGGCCCCGTGCAGCAGTCGTACGTTCTGTGGGCGGGTCTCGCCCTGCGTCGCGGCGGGCACCCAGAGGGGGCTGCCGCCCAGCCCGACCGCACCTCCGCGTACGGGCGCGAGGCCCCCGGCGAGGGCGAGCCTGGCCCAGCGTGCGTAGAGCTCGCCGAGGTTCACCCGGTGCGCGGGCCGGGCGTCGGTACCGGGCGCGGCCACGAGGCGGTGTCCCCAGGGGCCGAGCAGCAGGCGCGAGGGGCCGCCCCAGTGGCGCCAGAGCGCGAGGGTGTCGTCGGTGAAGTGGTCGTGGTGGCCGCCCACCGCGAGCAGGGGCATTCCGGCGTGCTCGGCCCGTGCGGCGAGCAGGCCGCGTCCGTGGTGCCGCCACAGGCCCGGCCAGGAGGGCAGGCTTCGGCCGAGCCGGTCCGGGAGGTCGGTGAGCGGCAGGTGGGCCAGCAGGCCGGGGTCCTTGACGAGAGCGTCCGCCAGGGCGTCCTCGTCGGAGTCGTGCCGGTCGCCGTGGGCGGCCCACCACCCCGCGCGGGCGGCCAGCCGTTCCACGCCCGAGGGTTCGCGAGCGGTCTCTGCGGCGCCCAGCGCGGGCACGGCGGCGATGACGGCGTCGGGGCGGGCGTCCTCGGGTGCGTCGAGCGCGAGGGCGACGGCGCAGTGAGCGGCGTAGGAGGCGCCGACCGCGACGACGCGCCCGTCGCTCCAGGGCTGCCGGCGGATCCAGCGGGCGGTCAGCGCTCCGTCGGCGGCCTCGTTCTCGTACGGGTGCCACTCCCCCGGCGAAGCGTGCCGGCCGCGTACGTCCTGTGCCATGGCGGCGAACCCGTGCCGGGCCCACCCCCGCAGTTCGGCGTGGTGCCGGCGTCGGTCGTAGGGCGTGCGGATGAGGACGGCCGGGAAAGGCCCCTCGCCGTCCGGCAGGCGGCCATCGGTGGCGAGCCCCTCGCGGTCCGGGAGGCGGCCGCCGGTCGCGAGCCCCTGGCCGTCCGGGAGACGGCCGTCCGTCGCAAGTCCCTCGACGGCCTCGGTGAACGACGTCATCCGGCCTTCCTTGGCATCGGGGCGACGTCGGGGACGGGCAGGACGGGGTGCTCGGTGACGGTCAGCGTGCGCAGATCGACGCGCCGGAGCCGACGTCGCGCGGGCAGCCCGCCGGGGTGGGGGGCGTCGGTGGCCCACCGGGTGAGGTCGTCGGCGAGCAGGGCGGCGACCAGCCCGGCTGCGGGCGCGGTGAGCTGCACGGGCGCACCGGACGTGCGAGGCCCGCTCCAGTACGCGGACAGTGCCTGGTGAGCGGGTGTGGCGGCGAGTCTGCGGGCACGGACGTGGGCCGAGGTGACGTCCCCCGGAGCGGCCGCGAGGGGTTCGACCCAGACCTGCCAGCCCTCACGGTGACAGCGCAGCCAGGCGGTGCCACGCTCTGGGAGCCGGTCGGCGGCGTCCCACGATCCTTCGGGGACGGGGCCGTCGAGACACCACACGACGGCAGCGGGTACCGGGCCGGCCAGGGCTCCGGGCGCGGCCTGGGGCGCGCGCCCCTGCCCGTCCCGAGCCCGGGCAGTCGCGAGCGCCGGGTCGGCAGGGTCTGTTGCGAGAGGGACGGCTGCCGAGCCGCCCGGTGTCACGGAAGCCACGCCCGTCAGGTCGTCGGGTTCCGCCGACCGCGGCTCCGCACCGGCGGCGCGCAGGAGCGTGGCCAGTGGCTCGGTCAACTCCGGGGCGCCCAACAGCAGGACGTCCCGGCGCTCGGCGGGCCATGCGGCGCGTGGAGCGCCGTCCGCCAGGTATCCGGCACCGTCGAAGGCCCGGAGGAGTCGGTCGAGTTCGGCGTCCGGCTCGCCGGTGGAGCGGCCGGACAGCAGGGCGAGCAGAGCGCTGTCGTCCGTGTCGCCCGTCCGTACGCTGAGGAACTCCCCGTCGGCCGTGCGGACGGCGAGCCCCAGCTCGGGTACGGCGACGATCTCGACACCGGCTGCGAGTTGGCTGCGGGACACGTCGGTTCTCCTGTGGGAAAGGGGCCTGAGTGGGCGTGGGCCCGCCCGCACGGTGGCGGGCGGGCCCACGGTCGAGGGTGCTTGACCCGCGCTTACTCCTCGTTGTCGTCGAAGGGGTTCTCGACGAGCGCGTTGGAGTGGGAGGCGGAGGCGTGAGCCAGCTGGCCCGGGTCGGCGATCGGCGCGAAGATCTGCTCGTTGTCCATGAACTCTCCTTCATCGCGAGGGAAGTACGACGCTCGTTGAGCGCCACATGACAACTTACTGAATATGATTTTCATATTCTAGACCTGAGAGGGGGTGATCTGGGTAACACACCGGCCAGCCGCCCTCGGGATCCCGGCCGACGCGTCCCGCCACCTTGAGCACATCCGCGAGCAACCCGGGGGTGACGACCTCCCGCGGGGTCCCGTCGGCCGCCACGCGCCCGTCCCTCAGGGCGACGATCCGCTCGGCGAACCGGGCCGCGTGGGCCAGGTCGTGCAGCACCATCACGACGGTGAGGCCGCGCTCCTCGCGCAGCCGCACCACGGTCCGCAGCACATCGAGTTGATGATGCAGGTCCAGATAGGTGGTCGGTTCGTCGAGCAGGAGGACGCGGGTGTCCTGCGCGAGCGCCATCGCCAGCCGGACCCGCTGCCGCTCGCCTCCCGACAGCGCGTCCACGTCACGGTCGGCCCACTGCTCCACGCCGACGTCACGCAGAGCGCGCCGGACGACCGGGTCGTCGCCTTCGCGCAGCATGCCGAGAGGACCGCGTGCCGCGTACCGTCCCTGCCTGACGAGGTGCCGGACGGTCATGCCGGGGACGGCCGGGGCCGCCTGGTGCAGCAGCGCGACCCGCCGGGCGGTGGCACGTCGGGAGAGCCCCGCGAGGTCGTCGCCGCCGAGCAGGACGCGCCCCTCGTCCGGCCGCAGCAGGCCGGCGGCCAGCCGCAACAGGGTCGACTTGCCACAGCCGTTGAGGCCGATGAGGGCGGTCAGCTCGCCCGGTTCGACGGTGACGTCCACGCCACGCAGCACGGGGCGGCCGGGGTAGCCGAAGCGGACTCCCTCGGCGCGGATACCCAGGGGTTCGGTCATGTTCCGTCCTTCGTCGACATCAGAACGTTCGGCCGGGCGCCCGGCGTACGACGACCAGCAGCAGCACGGCTCCGAGACAGGTCGTGAGCGCCCCGACCGGCAGCGTGAGCCGCCCGCTGTCCAGCACGACGGCCAGCAGGCGCGAGGCCAGTTGCGCGGCCGCGTCCGCCCCGCACACCACGGTCGCGCCCACCAGGGCGGCACCGGGCAGTGTCCGTCGCAGATCCGCGCCGAACAGGGCCAGTGCGAGGTGCGGCACCAGCAGCCCGACGAAACCCAGCGCCCCTACGGCAGCCACGGCGCCCGCCGTCAGTGCCACGGCGCACACCAGGGCGAGGGTCCGGGCACGCGCGGCGGACAGCCCGGCCGCACCGGCGATCTCGTCACCGCACCGCAGCAGAGTCAACGGGCCCGCCAGCAGCCACGCCATCGCGCCCCAGGCCAACGCCCAGGGCCACAACAGATGCCAGTGCTGCCACACCCGGCCCTCCGTCGTGCCGACGAGCCACTGGACGACACTGCCCAGCTCCCCCGGCGCGACCAGCAGCACCATGGCGGTGAGCCCGCCGAGCACCGCCGACACGAGCACCCCGTAGACGGCGGTCTGCGCGGGATCGCCCCCGCCACGCCCGGCGAGCAGCCACAGGAACGCGGCTCCGACGAAGCCACCCACACACGCGGCGACGACGACCGCGAGCGGCGACTCCCAGCCCGCCAGTCCGAGACCGGTCGCGGTGACCGCCCCGAGCACCGCGCCCGGAGTCACGCCGGTGACCTCGGGCCCGGCGAGCGGGTTGCGCAGAGCGGACTGCAGCACCAGGCCCGCCACACCGAGACACGCCCCCGCGCCGAGGGCCACCAGCAGCCGGGGCAGCCGGAGTTGGAGCAGGATGTGCCGCTCCGTGGCGTCACCGCCGCCGCCGAGGACGTCCCATACCGCGGCCGGGGACATGCCGCGCCCGGCCAGCAGCTCCGCGCAGGCGCATGCGAGGAGGAGCAGGGCGAGAGCCCAGAATCTGCGACGCACCTGGTCTCTCCAGACTCTCCGACTCATCTGGTCTCCTCCGATGCGGTCGCCCCACGGGTCGGGAGACGGGTGTCGGAGGGACCGTTGCCCTCGGACAGCTCCGCATGACCGCGTGTCCCTGGCTCAGGGGAGTTGAGTTCCGTCCCGGACGGCTCGACAAGTCCCGCTGCGGAACCCGTCCTCGGCTCCTCCGATCGCTCAGCCTCGGATGCCGACGCCGGCTGCGAGACCCTCGGCCTCCGCTTTCCCCACCGAAGCAGGGCGACGCCGACGGGCACCCCGAACAGGGAGGTCCAGGCGCCGACAGGTGTCTCCACGGGGGCCAGCGCCAGCCGGGCCGGCACATCGGCGACGACCACCACGACGGCCCCCCACGCGGCCGACCAGGGCAGCCAACGTACCGCGTCCGCACCGGGGTTGAGCCGCCGCGCCAGATGCGGGGCGAGAAAGCCGACCCACGCCACCGGCCCGCACACGGCCGTCACGGGCGCGATCAGCAGGACGGCGATGGCCAGTGCGGCGAACCGGGCACGGTGCACCCGGACGCCCAACGCCTCCGCGTCCTCGTCCCCCAGCCGCAGCACCGAGAGCACCGGCGCGCACAGCACGAGCGCGGGCACCGCGACGAGCAGCCAGGGCCACAACCCGGTGACGTCGTCCCAGGTACGGGCGGAGAGCGATCCGAGCAGGTACCGGTAGATCAGCTGGAGGTCCAACTGATCGGCCATGACCATGAGGACGAGCAGCGCGGCCTGCAGGGCGGCGGCGACCGCGGCACCGGTGAGCAGGACGGCGGACGGGCTGCGTCCCAGCCCGGCGGCGAGCAGCGTGAGCGCACCGCCGAGCGTCGCACCGCCGATGGCCAGCAGCGGCTGAACGGCGGCGGGGATGGAGACCGCCAACACCAGGGGCGCGGCGACCCCGAGCGCGGCCCCGGAGGACACCCCCAGCATCTCGGGGACGGCCAGCGGGTTGCGCAACGCCTCCTGCAGTACGAGCCCCGCGGCGCCCAGACAGGCCCCGGCGATCAGCCCCAGCACCAGCCGGGGCACGCGCAGTTCGTTGACGACGACGCCGGCGAGCGTGCTGTCCCCCTCCAGCAACGCGGCGGGCAGGAGGTGCGGGGGGACGTGGGGCGTGCCCAGGCTCAGCATGCAGACGGACGACGCGAACAACAGCGAGGCCACCGCCAGGAGTTGCCATCGACTGCCGGGGCGCGGGGACCGTACGGATCGTCGCCCACCGGGGCGCGGGAACCATACGGACCGCCGCCTGCCGGAGGTGGCGTCACCGGCCGCCGTCTCTGACGCGGTCGGTGCGGTCACCGCAGGGCGGCCGTGGCCTCGTCGAGGACGATGCCCAGTGAGCGGGTGCCCCGCCCCTTGGCCCACACCTCGGAGTTCACCTCGTGAACGTCCCCGTTCCGCACGGCCGGGATCTTCCCCCACAGCGGGTTCTTCGCCAGCTTCTCGGACAGCTTGCCGTCCGGCGCGCCGAAGCTGATCGTCTCGACGAACAGCACGTCCACATCACGCGCGAGGATCTCTTCGAGGCTGTAACTGCCCTCCACGCCACGGGACTTCCACGGGTAGTCCGCCAGCTTGGGGAACAGGCCGGCCGCCACGTCCGTCCCCGGGGTGGCGACGCCGAAGTTCTCGTCACTGCCGTAGATGATGAGCGCGGTCTTGTCGCTCTTGTTCCGCTCCGCGTCGGCGAGCTTGGTACGGAAGGTCTTCTCGGCCTTCTCGCCCTCGGCGGTGCGCCCGGTGAGGGCGGCGACGTCGCGCAGGTAACCGACGCTGTCCTGCCACTCCTCGGGCTGCATGGGCCAGAACGTGGTGGCGCCCTTCAAGGACGGGGCGAGCTTGCCGTGGGTGTCCTCGAGACCGATCACGAGGTCGGGCTTGTGGGAGAGGATCGCCTCCACCTCGGGCGCGATGAAGCCACCGGGGATGACGTCGACCTTCTTCGCCTTCTCCGCCCCGAGGAACCCCGGCTGCGCCAGGAGGGCGTTGTTCGAAGCCGTGGGCACGATGCCCAGCTCGGTCAGGATGTCGTCGCAGAGCGCGAACAGGCAGACGATGCGCTTCGGTTCCTGCTTCAGGGAGATCTCGACGCCGTTGGCGTCGGTCAACCGACGCGTGGCCTTGATGGGTTCCACAGTGACGTCGGTCTTCGCGTCCGTCTTCGCGTCGGCCACCGCGTCCCCGTCGTTCGCGGGTTCGGTGGACGTCCCGCACCCGACCAGGACGGAACCCACTATCGCCGCGGTGACCCAGGTGCGGACGAATCTCGACGGTGAGCCCAGCATCGATGCCCTCGCTTCTTCTCTTCTCATGGTCCCGGAACGCATCGAAGATACATGATGATAATCGTTTTCATCAGATGGTCTCTCAGGGAGGTTCCCGATGAACGCCGGCCCACTGCTGCTGGTCTCCGATCACATAGGCGGATCCGTCCACGTGCTGACCGTCCCGGACGGCGTGGAGACCCACCGCCTCACCGGTCGCCACCTCTCCGAACACGCCGGCTTCCTGGCGCTGCCGGGCGGCAGAGCGGCCTGCGTCGACGACCGCAGGGGCGAGCTGCTGGTGCTCGACCCGTTCGGCGCCGAGTTGGTGGAGGCCGCCGTACCGGTCGCGGTGCCGGGCGAGCACCTCGCGTGCGACCCGTCCGGCCGGTGGGTGGCCGTCACCACCGGCCTGGGGATGGACGACAGTCCATGGTCAGACCTGCTGACCGTCGTCGACCTGGCCACAGGCGACGCCACACGGGTGCGTACCCGCGTGGGCGAGCCGGGTGTGACGGTCATGGGCGACGGCGAACCGCTGGTCGTCCTGCGGCACCGGGAACCCGGCGCACTCGCCGTCCACCGGTTCGCCGACCTGCTCGGCGCAGAGCCCGGCTGCCCGCCGGTCACGCCCCATGCCCACCTCGCCCTGCCCGACGACGGGCACGGTGACGCCCAGGCCCCGCGCCTCGGTCACGTCTTCGCGGCCACGGGAGAGGGCGTGCACAGGGCACGCCGCGACGGCGACGCACTCGTGCCGGAGCCGACGCTCCCGTGGGGTTCGCCCGCTCGGGGCTGGTACCTGCGGCTCGACACCCGCCGACCGGCACTGTGGTCGACCTTGCGGGGCGGCCCCGCGGACCCGCTGCGCTGGCCGGAGTGGACGAACCAGGCATGGCACCATGACCTGGAGACGGATCGCACGACGGTGACCGACCTCGGCTCGGGGCTGGTCTTCCGGCTGGCCCTCGCCAAGGGTTACACCGCGTTCACCCGCATCCACCCGGACGGCGACGAACTGGTCCTGCTGGACGCCGACCACTCCGTACGCCGCGCCCCCCTCCCCGCCATGGACGGGGCTCCGCGCCGCGGTGGCACCCCCTGGGAGGGCGTCCAACGCCGTGCGGTGGCCGCGTCGCCGGGCGCCGACTGGGTCGCCGTCACCCGTGGCGGACATGGAGAAGTCCACGTCTTCGACGCCCGAACGGCCACCGAGGCGACCCGCTGCAAGCTGGACACACCACTGCACCACGGCGGCCACGCGATGCTGCGCACTCAGGACGACGGCGCCGAGGGGGACCCGGTGGGAAGGTGACGCCATTGCGCTGCGGGTGGACACGCCTTCGCCCTGCACGGGGCGTCGTCGATGAAGGCGACGTTGGCCGGCGGGTGTGCGGGGGGATCGCGGTACGCCTCGCGGAGTTGGACGATCTGGAAGAACAGCCGTTCAAGCAGTTGGCGGAGGTGCGGGCCGAGCGGGAGGACCTCGCCGCGGCCGAGCGGCTGCCGGGGAGAGAACACCTCCCCGGCACCGCTCTCGCATGCGACTCAGTAGTCGTAGCAGACGCTTCCGTCACGGTTGCACGCCCACGGCTGATCGGCCTGGTCGCTGGTGCTGCCGCCACCGGCGAACGCGAAGGCCGCGATCCCGAAGACCGTGGCTGCCGCCGCCAGCCCCGCGGCGATGCGCGCGGTCAGACGCCTCGGCGCCAATCGAGCATGTGTCATGGGATGCCCTCCTCTTTCCTTCGACGCCCCCCGAATTAGTTGAACTCTAATGTAAATGCGGGGTTGCTTGATGCGGGATCATGTCAAGATGCTTTGCAGGTAAGCGAGTTGTTCTGTGAAGCTTCGCTTCCGGTCCGGGCCGCCCCGTCAGACGATCAAGACCGCAGACTCCCGCCCACGACCAGCACGGGCACCCTGGAGACCCATCACGCCTACGACCTGTCCGGCGGATCTTGGTCGAGAGCGGCCAGGAAGCGTGGGACCAGGGGATTCGAGTCGTTCTTGCGCCAGGCCACGGCGACTCGTGTGCGAGTGGTGTCGGGCTCGATCCCGCGGAAGACAACGCCTTTGAGGCGGATGCGGCGGATGCTCTCGGGGGCCAGTGACACGCCAAGCCCAGTCTCGACCAGAGCACAGACGGTCTGCCATTCCACGGCGTGCTGTGCCACACGGGGCGTGAAGCCTGCCGCGATGCACAGGCTGGTGATCTGGTCGTACAGCGGCGGACCGACGGCGCGCGGCAGAAGCACAAAGGGGCTGTCCGCCAACTGCTCGACGCGGACGGTGCGTTGCGTTGCGAACGGGTGCGCGGACGGCAGGACAGCCACGAACGGCTCGGTCAGCACGGTCGCGAATCCGAGTTCCGCGTCGTCGGCGGGCGGTTCGCGCAGCAGGCCGATGTCGATCGTCCTCTCGCGCAGAGCGGCCAGTTGCGGCGTGGTGGTCATTTCCTGGATGTCCAGCTCCACGGAGGAAAACCGTTCCCGGAAGGTTCGCAGCAGGCCGGGCAGGACGGTCAGGGCGAGGGAGGCGGCGAACCCGATCCGCAGCCGGCCGACCCTGCCGCTGCCGACGTCTCGGGCTGCGGCCAAGCCGTCCGCGAGGCCGCGGAGGGCCTGCCGAGCGGCAGGAAGGAGTTCCCGGCCCGCCGGGGTGAGGGCGATCCGCCCTGGTTCGCGACTGAACAACGCGTGGCCGACCTTGTCCTCCAGGCGCCGGATCTGCTGGCTCAGTGGCGGCTGGGCGATACCCAGGCGGGCGGCAGCGCGGCCGAAGTGGAGTTCCTCGGCGAGCATGACGAAGGCGTGCAGCTGCCGAAGAGGAAGTTCAGGGCGTTCCATACTCTCAGGGATATCACCTCATACCCAAAGCTGTATTAGACGTATCAGTACTGCTCACATAGCGTTCGGCGCATGACGGAGCGACGTTCCATCCTCAGCGGCTCGACGTTCGAAGAGCGGATCGGCTATGCCCGCGCCGTCGTCGACGGCGACTGGGTTCATGTGTCCGGGACGACCGGGTTCGACTACGCCACCATGACGATCTCCGACGACGTGGTGGAGCAGGCCGAGCAGTGCCTGCGCAACATCGAGGCTGCGCTCGCCGAGGCGAAGTGCACCTTCGCCGACGTGGTGCGCGTGCGCTATCTGCTGCCCGACCGGGCCGACTTCGAGCCCTGCTGGCCAGTGCTGCGTCGTGCCTTCGGCCAGGTCCGACCGGCCGCCACGATGCTCATGTGCGGCCTCGCCGACCCCCGTATGAAGATCGAGATCGAGGTGTACGCACGGCAGCGCACCGTGTAACCACGTGGCTGTCTTCACCACGATGCGAACCCGGAACCAGAACGACTGCGGCGAGACCGACACACGTCTGGAGGACCTGGTGAAGGACCTCCCCGGGTACCTGGGAATGGACCACGCACAGACGCCCGGGGTCTGGGCATCGCCGTCAGCTACTTCCGCGACGCCGACGCCCTCACGGAGTGGCGGACCAACGCCGAGCACCGCGCAGCGCAGAAGCGCGGGCGGGCCGAGTGGTATCAGGCCTACACCCTGCATGTCGCGAAAGTGGAGCGGAGCCACGGGTTCACGCGAGCGAACGGCCAGTGCGGGGGGGGCGCTCGGGCTCGCGGGGGTCTCGGCCCCGGATCGTAGCCGTGCAGACCCTACGTGAGGCTCCCTGTCGTCCGCGTCGCGCGCGGGCGACAATCGCCCACATGACCGTGTCCTCCGGTGGCCCGTCCACCTTCCGTGACCTGTCCGCCCTCGTCGCCTGCCCCCGCGTCAACTCCCTTGCCCTGTCCGTCGATGGCACTCGCCTCGTCGCCGCCGTGCAGTCGCTGTCCGGGGACGGGACGCGGCTAGTGTCCGGTCTGTGGGAGATCGATCCGACCGGGGCGCGGGACCCGCGGCGGCTGACCCGGTCCGACCAGGGTGAGTCGGGGCCGGTTTTCGGTCCGGACGGGACGCTGTACTTCCTGTCCGGGCGCGCCGCCACGGACGGTGACGAGGACGAGGGAGCCGCACTGTGGGCGCTGCCGCCGCGCGGCGAGGCCGTCGTCGTGGCCCGGCACCCAGGTGGGATCGCCGCGGTCACCGTCGCCCGGGACTCCGGCGCGCTGTGCCACACCGCGGGGCTGCTGCCGGGTGCCGCCGACGCCGAGGCGCACGGCAAGCTGCGCGCGGCGCGAAAGGGCGCGAAGGTCACAGCGATCCTGTACCAGGCCGGGCCGACCCGCGCCTGGGACCACGATCTCGGCCCGGCGGAGCCGCACACCTTCGTCCGTGCCGGTGCCGACGCGGAGCCGGTCGTCGCCGGTGGGCAGGGGATCGGTCTGGAAGACCCGGGGGACGCGGCGTTGTCGCCGGACGGCACACGAGTCGCGTACCGCAGGTTCGTGCCCGGGCGCGTCCCGGACGAGCATCGCACCGCCGTGGTGGTGGCCGACGCGGTGAGCGGTGAGGAGATCCACGTCGTCGGTGATCTGGAGCACCTCTACGAGGCCCCGCGGTTCACCCACGACGGGTCGGCCGTCGTGTGCTGCCGGATGCGCTACCCGACGTACGACGACCCCTGGGAGGCGACTCTCGTCCGGATCGACCTGGCCGACGGCGCGGTGCGGGACCTGCTGCCCGGGTTCGACAACTGGCCTGGCGGCGTGGCCTGTTCGCCGGTGGACGACACGCTCTTCTTCACGTCCGACGAGCAGGGGCACGCGCCCGTCTTCCGGCGCGACCCGGACGGTGCCGTCACACGTCTCACCGCTTCGGGTGCGTACGGCTCGCTGACCGTGGCCCCCGACGGGCGGACGCTCTACGCCCTGCGCCACGCGGTCGACGCGCCGCCGACGCCCGTCCGGATCGACGCCTGCGTCGTCGACCAGACTCCGGCCCGGCTGCCCGCCCCGGGTGACGTCGGGCAGCTGCCCGGCACGCTCACGGAGGTACACGCGGAGGGGGACGACGGGTTCGTGCTGCGCGGCTGGCTCGTGCTGCCCGAGGGCGCGTCCGCCGAGCAGCCCGCTCCCCTGCTCGTCGCCGTCCACGGCGGACCTCAGTTCAGCTGGAACGGCTGGACCTGGCGATGGAACCCATGGCCGTTCGCCGCGCGCGGCTATGCGGTACTGCTGCCGGATCCGGCCCTGTCGACCGGCTACGGGCAGGTCAACCACCGGCGCGGCTGGGGGCAGTGGGGCGGGCGCCCCTACTCGGATGTGATCGCGCTGACCGACGCGACCGAGGCCCGGCACGACATCGATGCCTCACGTACCGCGCTCGCCGGTGGCTCGTACGGCGGGTACATGGCGAACCGGGTCGCCACCAGCACGGACCGGTTCAAGGCGATCATCAGCCATGCCGGTCTGTGGGACCTGCGGATGTTCCAGGGCGACACCGATGCGCCCTGGTACTTCCAGCGGATCTTCGGCGATCCGCTGACCCGCCCCGAGCGGTACGAGGCCGACTCGCCGCACCTGGACGTCGCGAAGATCCGTACCCCGATGCTGGTCATCCACGGCGCGAAGGACTACCGCGTGCCCGTCGGGCAGGGTGCCACGCTCTTCCAGGAGCTGCAGCGGCACGAAGTCCCCGCGAAATACCTCTACTTCCCGGACGAGAATCACTGGGTCCTGGGGCCGAACCACACGCGCCTGTGGTACGAGACGTTCCTCAACTTCCTCGATCATCACGTCCTCGGCGCGGCATGGCACCAGCCCGACCTGCTGTGACACCGGGCCGAGCCCGGCGGCCCTCGTATGCGTGTGAGCCTGTGAGCCTGTGAGCCTGTGAGCCTGTGAGCCTGTGAGCAGATGCTCGGCGACCGCCGCCGTCGCATGACGGCCCAGGCCCAGGCGGCGTCGAGGCCGCCGGAGTCGACCACGGCTCCCTCAACGCCCGCCGCCCGGCGTGGTGTTCATCTACGGGGCCGGATCGCCGTCGCCCTCAGGGCCGGGCGACGGCGAAGGGGGCCGTCCCTTCGTGCCATGCCCTCCGACGGCGCGCGATCCCTCACGACGGACGCGACACCCTCGGACTCGACGCTCCCCGCCGGTCCCCGGCGCACGGGGAGGCGCCGCCGTCACCCTGGACAAGCCGGAGACATCGACGAACGCGACGCGATGTTCCGACCGGCGTCCCGCGGGTCATGAATCGAGACACGGGTCTGTGGGAGAGCCCGGCGGGTCCGGAAACCAACCCGGGGCCGGACTTCCCGTTCCGGCGGCCGGAGTTCGGGGTTCCGGGCGCGGAGTTCGGGGTTCCGGGGCGAGGTTCGGAACCCCGTGGGCGAGGTTCGGGTTCCGGGGGCGGGTCGTTGGAAGGACGTGTCTGTTGATGAGCCGTACGGTCGCGTGGGTTCTGCTGGTGTTGGCCGGCCTGATATGCGTGCAGGTCGTCCCGGGACCCGCGCAAGCGGCGGCGGAGCCGGTGGCCGATGGGGGGTGCCGGAGCGCCAGGGCGGCGGGGGCCAAGGTTCGTACGTCGGTGCGGTTGGAGCACGACGACACGACCTACACCAAGGTCGTGACAGAGCTGACGGTCGACCTTCCCGGTACGTGGCCGCCGGCCCGGGATCTGCTGCTCGGCGAGGACAGCCGATCGTACGCGACGGCCATGGCCTGTCTCACCGGCGTCGACCGGTACGACCCGAACTGGCACGAGCAGCGGTCCGGGAACCCGGTCGTCACGTCCAAGGGCGGTCGGGTCCATGTCGTCCACGCGGCGCACGGCTGGATCGACGACCACCGGGGTCATGCAGCCGTGGGGCTGTGGCGCATCGCGCCCACCGCAGTGGACGAGTGGAAGGTGTCGTTGGCTCCGCCGGACGCGTTGCTGCGTGCTCGGTGGGACGAGATCACCGTGGATCCCGGGCGTCCCGGAGTCGAGCGGGCGGAGCCCGAGCCCAGCGCGGGCGACGGGGCCACTGCCCTGGTGTGGCGCCCCGGGAAGGTGGACCAGAAGCGCCTGACGGCGGACGGACGGCCCGAGCAACTGGCCGTGACCGCCGTGCTCCGGCCGCCCTGGCATCGTTCCTGGGCGGTATGGAACGGGCATCTGACCGCCGTAGGGCTGGACTTCCTCGGCACCGTGCTCTGGGCCTCCACCGTGGGGTTCCTGCTGCTGACGGCGGTCCGGCGCTACCGCCGACGTCCCGGCGTACCGAGCGCTCCCCACCGGCCCCTGGGCAATCTGAGGACATGGGCCATGGCCGCCATCGCCCTGCAGGGGCTCGTCGTCGCGGACGGCCTGACAGAAGCGATCGTGCACCAATTGCTGGGCCAGCCGGACTTCGGCCTGCAACTCGTCGCCGAGCACACGGTCGCGTTGGCGTCCGTCGTCGTGCTGTTCGCCGTAGCCCGTCCGTCACGCGGGGTGTGGCTGGCGGCTGGTGTCGTGGCGTTGTCACCGCTGGCCGCGATCGGCTTCTACGGCGTGGACACGGCGACAGGAGTGAGCAAGGCCGTCGCCACGGACGCCTACGTCGACCTGGAGTGGGCGATCGCGCGGCATGTCGCCGTTTCCTTCAGCCTCGTCGCTCTCCTCCTGCTGGCCTTCGCCGCGGCGGCCTGGCGGCTGGCCGTCGACGGGGGGTTGCTGCCGAAGAGCCGCCGCTTCCCCGGCCGGGACCGACGGTTCCGGCTTCGTGTCGCCGGGCCGACGGTCCTCGTGTTCGCGCTCGCGATGGCCGTGTGCTTCGCGCTCGTGGAGGAACGCAACTGGCAGCGGGCCGGCTGGCTGATGGACCGGGCGGACCACGAGTTCGGTGCGGAGCACCGGTGGGACTTCGTCTGGGAGGCGATGTGGTCCGTCTCCTACGTCGCGGACTGGTTGATGAACCACGGCTGGTGGCTGACGGGCCTGGCCGTGATCGCCGTGCTCCGTACCCGTCACGACTCCGCCGTCGTCTCCCCGTTGCACGACCCGGCGGACCGGATCGCGCTCCTCGTCTTCTTCCCGCTCGTCGTCGGCCTGGACCCCCAGAACCACATCGACAACGCACTGCTGGAGTTTCTCTGGACACCCCTCTACATGCTGGCCCTCTACGGGGTCACGGCGCTCCTCGCCCACCGTTCGGTCCTGGCCCAGCCCTTCGAGATCTCCGGACGGCCGCTGTGGACGGTGGCCGGGCCGGCCACCCGTGGGCGGCTGTTGGCCAAGGCCCGTTCCTACCGGGAGATCCACGCCGAGCTGCGCCGTCTTGACCAGGGTCTCTTCGGTGACGTACCACCCAGACGCGACGCCCTGGAACGACGGCTGAGCAAGCTCCACAACTGGCGGGTGAACAGCGCGCCCGATGCCGCCCCCGACCGGTTGCCCGCCAAGGTGTCCGTGGTGGACGCCGTGCTGGCGCTGGGACCGCGGGACGACTGGTGGGGCAACGGTGTTCGCGGTGCCCGCTTCGCGCTCGTGCCCGGGATCCCGGCCGCCGTCCTCAACACCTGGTCCCAGTGGGTACGGGGCGAGGGCTGGCAGAACACCCTCGCCGATCTGCTCGGCTTCGCCGATCTGCTGACCACGCTGGTCTCCTGGACGGCCACGTTCGCCGGGGCCGGTCTCGTCCTGGGCGCACTGTGGCGTGTGCTGCCCGGGCGTCGCGGCGCGGTCAAGGCCCTCCCTGTCGCCGTGGCCTTCGCGCTGCCGGTGGGCCTCGACGTACTCATGGCCCGGCTGCTGGATGAGAGCTCGGCCAACGTGGCACTGTACGTCTCGACCATGCTCTTCGTGCTCACCGTCACCGCGATCGCGCTCGACCTGGACACCTTCTCCGGTGAACGGCGTTACTGGCAGAGCCGGTTGGGACTGCTGCTGTCCATCTACCAGATGCGGTACTACTCCCTCCAGGTCGCCTATCTCATCGGCCAGGTCATCGCCATCATCACCATCTGGCAGTTCTTCGCGGAGCCGGACGCCGTGCCTTCGGGCGGGGAGGCGCCGCCGACGTCGAACGGCTGACGGCGAGGCGGAGCGGAGCGGAGCGGAGCGGGTGAACGATTCCGCCATGCAGAGACCGGGGCCCGAGCCCCGTGCTGCGTCCCGTGACATCCTGTGGCTGTGCTTCTCAGTGATCATGCGAGCAGTGTCGAGCTGCGCCTTCTGCGTTATCATTTCTCCGAGGTCCGGGGTGACTCGTTCGACGACAACTGGCTGGTCGTCGGCGGAACGGTGACAACTCCCGAGGGCAGCTGGTCCTTTGCCGATCCGTGTCTGCTGACCCACGAAGCGCAGCGGATATCCGCTTGGTTGCGCGAGGTGGCCGCAGGGACGGTGGCTGTGACGGGACCTGACGCCGAGGGCGGGCTCTCTCCGGACACGTGGTTCGTCGAGCCGGTCCTGGCCTTCAGCCTTGCCGATCGAACCGAGAGTGGGACGGTGATCCGTGTTCACCTGTCCTTGGAGGCGGCACCCCCATGGCAGCAAGGCGATGACCGGGCGGACATCTACCAGTACGTGGTGGAGGTGCGAGTGGATGCGCCTACGCTGCTCCACGCAGCCGACCAATGGGACCTTGCGCTGCTTTCCTTCCCCACTCGCTGATCAGTGGTGACCCTCTTCCGGTGTGCCGGTGGGGCTTCGCGGGGCTGGCGGAGGTCCTTCTAAGCCATGGCTGTGACGACCACTCGACCTGACCTACTTCGCCCACGGCACCGACCTGGACGAGGACAGCCGCACCCGCTTCGCCGCCCGCGGCATCCGCGTCATCGACTACCTGTACCTGGCGAACACCATGGCCGCGGTTTCGCCTCCGGCATGGCCGGCACCACCGAGGTGCCAGGTGTGTGGGTGGCCGGTAACGCCACCGCTCCGGCGGCCCAGGTCGGGGCCTCTGCAGCGGCCGACGCACTGGCCGGTGCCCCCCATCAACAGCAGGCCGGCCACCGTGGACACCGACGCGGCCCTCCGCGCGGCCCAGGGCAACACGCCCGCCCCCTGATATCCCGGCACGGCATCCACCGCGGCGCGCACCTCGGTCGTGATGTGCCGGACGGTCTCTGGGCTGTGCCCGCCGAC
The DNA here is from genome assembly GCF_033794485.1 of Streptomyces sp. MB09-02B. Taxonomy (NCBI): domain Bacteria; kingdom Bacillati; phylum Actinomycetota; class Actinomycetes; order Kitasatosporales; family Streptomycetaceae; genus Streptomyces; species Streptomyces sp. MB09-02B. Next base: position 44,828 of record NZ_JARGEE010000007.1, on the reverse strand, counting down.
CGGGACCTGCCCAGGCCGGTGCGCGAAGTGTGTCAGCGCGACGAACTCCACCAACTCGCCCCGGAGAACGTCCAGTTCCCCTAATCCACTCCCGGAAGCTGCCACGATCAGCCGAGATCACTCAACGTAACGAAGCCTTACCCATCAGACCACCGGCGGCCCTGCCTCGATGCGGTGCAGCACTGGAGGCAGGCGGTCCAGGTCGGGGCCGGCCTGGATCTGGCGCTCGTCCCACCAGGTGGCACCCGCGTCGGACAGTGGACCGATCACGTCTCGGGCCTTGGCCGCGTCCTGGGGTGTGGCACCGCCGAGCACGAACTCGAAGGGACGCTCGGCCTCAGCCGCACGGTGTTTGCGTACATAGCCGACCAGATCCCGCACGTCGGCCACATCCGGCACATGACCGTGCCGGGCCGTCTCGAAGAGCGGAACCGCGCCGTCCCACCGTGCTGCCCGCCGCATGGGCGGACGACGCGGCCAGAACCCGCCGACCCACACCGGCGGACCGGGCTGCTGCACGGTGGCTGGCAGCAGTGTCACGTCCCGGACCTCGTAGTGCCGGCCGCTGTGGTCCACCGGCTCGCCGGACCAGAAACGCCTCAACAGCTCCAGTCCCTCATCCAGCCGCTCGGCGAGGAGGCGTGGCTCGACGGCGTCGCCGAAGCTGCGGTATTCGTCCTCGATCGGCCCGCCCAGACCTGCTGCGAAGATCACCCGGCCCCCGCTGAGGTGGTCCAAGGTGGCCACCTGGCGCGCGAGTTGCTGCGGTCGGTAACGGGGGACCGGCGTGAGGAGGGTCCCCAGCCGGATCCGGGAGGTGGCCAGCGCGGCTGCGGTCAGCAGCATCCACGGGTCTGCGAAGGGACGCCGTGCGTGTTGTCGATGCAGTACGTGGTCCCAGACGAAGAGCCCGTCCCAGCCTGCCTGTTCGGCCGCAGCCGCCACGGCCGCCACGTTACGAGGGTCCGCGAAGTCACCGAAGTTGGGGATGTTGATGGAGAAGCGCATCCCAGCAGGATGCGCAGCCAGCAGCGAAGGAGCAATCGGATTCCTGGCCGGACGGCTTCCCGCAGGCGCCACCTGGGTAGGCGGTGCCGGGCCTCATCGTCCTTCGGGTCGGTCGGCATCATGCTTTCGCAGGGGAACAGCCCCACTTCCATGGTGGCTTCCCCCAGCCGGCCCCCGGGATCGCCCCCGAGGGCCGCGCTGCCGCTCAGCCGTACGCCGCCGTGTCCCACTCCTGCCCCGGGGCGGTGCCCGACAGCCAGGACGGCTCGGCCAACCGGATCTCCAGCACCGCGGACGGGACCCGGTCGGGGTCCTGCCACAGCGCGCGCCACGCGTCCAGGAAGGCGTCCTGCCAGGCGGTCGTGTCGGCCGGGTCGAGCCCGCCTGCGCGCAGTTCGGCCTCGATGTCCCGCCGGGCCGCGCCCTCGTCGAAGGGCAGACCGCGCCGGGCGGTCACGGAGACCGCCGCGACCACCCGGTCCGCGTACGCGGCCAGGGCGACCGGGTCCCAGTACGCTCCCGGTCCTGCCTCACGGTCCAGCCGTTCGGGTGCGGTGTCGGCCAGCAGCCGCATCGCGAAGGCGGCGGACGCGGACGGATCCCCGGCGTCGGGGTGGATCGCCGACAGGGTCAGCTCGATGGTGTCGTCGCTCACGCGCGTGACGCGCACCCGCCACAGACTCGCCAACGAAGGCTCCCTTCCTCATGGGTGGGCGCCGCCCGTCCTGTGCGGGCGGCCGCCCGTCAGGTGGTGATTCTGCCGGTGGCGATCAGGTTGGCCAGGGTGGCCAGCTGCGCGTCGTTGTTGATGCGCTCGGCGAACGTGACGGCACCTCGCTGCTGGCCACGGCCGCCCTGCCGGGGGGGCCGGAACGGCATCTGCGAGAACGTGTGGATCACGGACTCCGCGGGCCCCAGGGCACCCGCTTGGTCCACCAGGCCCTGGTACTCCGCGTTGCGGCTGCCGCCCGCGCCGATCGACTGGAGGAAGAGGAGGTCCTGCGCGTCCCATTGGCGGTTGGCGGTGACCTGGGTCAGATCCGCGAGGGTCATGGTGGCGGCGGCCAGCGGCTGACCGAAGTACGTCGGCTGCGGGTCCATGAAGACGAACGGGGCCGCGGCGGCCAGGACCTGCCAGCGGTTGGCCGTGGGGTCGTACCGCTTGAGGTTGACCGTGAGAGACCGGACGAAGTACGGGGCGTAGGACTGCTGGTACTGCGTGGTCTGGGGGTCGGCCGTCCCGTAGTCCACGTCGACGCCGAAGTAGACGTAGTGGCGTGAAGCGTTCGCGGCCAGAGCGGCGTTGGCGGCCGCCGCGGTGACCAGTTCCCTCTTCAGCACGCTCTCGACGCTCGCCTCGTACCGGCTGTTGTCACGCTTGGAGGCGGGTACCAGGTTGTTCTGCGCCCCGGGACCGCCCGCCTGCATGTTGATGAGATGGAAACGGATCCAGAAGTTCGTGAGATTGAGCTGCCGGATGTAGGTGTATCCGGTGGGATCGACGGCCGGGGGCGAGCCGATCAGCGAGCCGTCGCTGATCATCTCGATGGACGTCGTCCGGCCCGAGGCGTCCGTGACGGGGTGGATGAACGAACTCTGGGGAACGGTGTTCGTGTTGTAGGCGACGCGCTGGACCTCCCGCCGCCGGCCAGAACCCCCGCCCGTCCGCCCCTGTTCGGAAGCGTGCGCCGCTCCCTCCCCGGCGTCGGCGCTCCGTTGCACGGGGACGGGCCCCGACATCACCCGGGCGGCGTTGGCCTCGGCCGCCCGCTCGAAGGCGTCGCCGGGGTCGCTGACCCGCAGCCCGTCACCGGTGTCCGTGCCCGCGACCGGGCCGCTGCGCTGCTGGATCACATGGGTGAGTTCGTGGGCCAGGGTGTGCTTGTCGCCACCGCCCTCGCCGATGACCACATGGCTGCCGGAGGTGTAGGCGCGGGCCCCGAGCTGGGCGGCAGACCGGCGGGCGGCGCTGCCGTCGTGGAGACGTACGTCGCCGAAGTCGGCGCCGAGCCGGGCCTCCATCTCCTGCCGCAGCGGCGCGTCCAGCGGACGCCCCCCGCCGCGCAGCACCGCGTCGACCTCGGAGGCGCGCTGGACGGCCGTGCCGTGCGCATGACCGCAGCCCGGACCGTGCTCGTGCCGTTCATCGGCCACGAGCTGGGCCAATGCCCGGTTGCCCACGGTGCGCTGGAGAACGGCGAGAGCGGCGGGTGACAGCCCGTCGACACGGCCCAGGGCGGCGGCGGTGTGCGCGGCGGCAGACCTGGCCGCCGCCGGACGTCGCGCCCGTTCCTGCCGCGGGCCCTGCGCCTGCGTGTCCTGCTCCCGCGCCCGCATCGCTGCTCTCCCTCGCCCTCAGTCGTGCACAGACCCCGCCAGGCTTCCGTCCGCACGCCGCATACACCAGGGCCGTACGGGCAGACTTGGGGGCAGTTCTCGTCCGGCGGGGTGACGGGGCGCAGCACGGGAGGACTTGCGGACGGCCTCTTCCGTGGGACGCGACCCGGGCAGCGCGCGACGCCCTCGTTCTCGTCTCCGCAGGCACCCCTTGGTCCGCACCACCAGGAGAAATCAGTGTCAAACCCCCCGCTGCTCACCCCCGAGGAGAAGCTCGCCGACGTGAAGAGGCTGTTGAGCCTCCCGCGTATCGTCGTGATCTGCGGCTCCACCCGCTTCATGACCGATATGAACGAGGCGGATCTGCGGGAGACCAGAGCCGGAAAGATTGTCGTCAAACCGGGCTGTGACATGAAGTCGCCGCGCGAACTGTGGTCCGATCCTGTCGAGGCCGAGGCGCTGAAGGTTCGACTCGACGATCTGCACCGGGCGAAGATCCGCCTCGCTGATGAGGTACTCGTAGTCGGCGACTACATCGGAGACAGCACCCGAGCCGAAATCGTCTACGCCCGGTCGCTGGGCAAGCCCGTGCGGTTCACGCACCCCGACGTCGACCCTGACGCCTGACCGCCCGCTGCCACCTCGACAACCAGGGCCGGCAGCCCGCCGCATGACCCAGCTGATCCATGCGCGAGTCCACTGGCAGCAGCACGGCGCCGACCGCCGCCGTGGTCGACGCGCTGAGCGTGAAGACGTCGGAAAACGTGGCCGAGACCGGCCAGGGCATCGATGCCGGCAAGAAGATCAGTTGACCCTCGACATGGTCGAGGCACCAGAGTCCCGGGTGTGGAGAACGACATGCACAGCATTGGAGAGATGTCCCGGGACAGCGGGCTCGGGGTGAGTGCCCTGAGGTTCTACGACCGTGCCGGAGTGCTGGTCCCCGCGTGGGTGGATCCCGTGAGCGGTTACCGCTGGTACGAACCCGAGCAGCTCGAAGAGGCCCGGCTGTTGGCCCGGCTGCGTCGGGCGGGCATGCCGCTGGCCGACATCCGGCTCGTCCTGGCCGCCTGGGGCGGCGCGGACACGCAACTGGTGCACGGTCTTCTTCAGGCGCACCTGCGCCGTCTCGAGCTGGGGCTCTCCGATGCCCGCAGTGAGTTCTCCACTCTCCGAGCCCTACTCGACCACAGGGAGACAGCCCCCATGACCTCGCTTCACACCGCCACCGTCCCGTTCTCCGTGCCCACGCCGGAGTTGGCCGCCGCGTTGGACGCGGTCCGTTTCGCCACCGGGACCGACGCGGAGCTGCCGACGCTCGGCGGGATCCTGTTCGACATCGAGGGCGAACTGCTGCGTCTCGTGGCCACCGACCGCTACCGCATGGCGGTCGCGCAAGCCCGTACGACCGGGCACGGCGGGCCTCGGACGCAGGTGGTTGTGCCTCTTCCGCTCGCCGACGCGATGCGGGCCCTGCTGACCGGTGAGGAGCCCGCCCAGCTCATTGTGGACGGTGACCGTGTGACGCTCGAGACCGGGGACCGGCAGGCGGCAGGGCAGAGCCTCGGTGGCGAGTTCCCCGACTACCGTCGCCTCGTCCACCTCCCGGCCGGTCGCCGGGCCCGCGTCGACACGGCTGCCTTCCGCCAGGCCCTGGAGACCGGCCCGGTCCGCGAGGGCGAGACGCGTGAGCAGGACGGCGAGCCGTACGACCTGAGCGTTCTCCGGGTGACGGAGGACGGGTCCGTGATCGTCTGCGACGACGGTGACGACGACCAGAACAATGTGGCCGTCAACCGCGAGTTCCTGCTGGACGCGCTCACCGCCGGGGCGCGGGACGAGTTGGTCCTGGAGCTGGGCGCGCCCACGGCGCCGCTCGCGATCCGCCGGCCCGACGACGAGCACGCCTTCTCGCTTCTGATGCCGGTTCGCTTGGAGGAGTAGGAAGAGCAAGAGGAAGAGGAAGAGGACTGGCTTCTGGCTTCCGGCGTGTGACAGGTTCCCTTTCCAGCGGTCGACTGCTGTGGGCTCCGGCCGAGCGTCGCCGACTCCGGGCAGGGGGCGGGCAACAGCGGCACCTCGGAACTCACGGCTGTCGGCACGGACGCGTCAGCCACGCCCTGCCTGTTCGCGGCGAGAGGGGCGGCGACCACCACGCAGCCCACCGCCGCTCCTCTTGCCGCCGACCGTCCGCGAGTGGGTGGACGTAGGCGGACGTAGGCGGACGTGGGTGAACGTGAGTGGACGTAGGTGGACGTGGATGAACGCAATGCACGCAAGTACCTCACATCGTTGCCGTTCCCGACTTGTCGGCCCAATGATCACTGCGGCACGGTAGGGGCCGACGAAGCGAGGACGGCGGTGGGGCCCGGGACGGCTCGGCCGACGAACCGTGTGCACGGTTTCGGGGCATGCCCGATCCCTTTTCGGTGTCATTCCCTGCCGAGTGTCTTCGTCGTTGACGTCGGTTCCCCGGCTGCGAGTCGGGAGGAGCCGTATGGCCACAAGCCTTCGTCCTACGCGCTCTCCCCATCCGTACTACTTCCTGCCGAGGACGACTGATGGATTCCCGCGATCTCTTTTCCGATCAAGACCCTCCCGCGGCTGCCGCGCTGTATCTCAGTGCTCTCGACCACGAACAGCATTACTCCGCCGCCGAGTTGTGGCAGGCCGTATTCCGCGCCCAGGCGGCCGCCGGTCGGCCGGCCGAACTCTCGCAGCTGTACCGTCAGTCCACGCTCGGAGCCGACGCCTCCGAGTACGACGTCCGGGCCAGAAGAAGCTGGGCTCTGGACATGGCCCGGCACCTGACCCTGGACGGCGGCCGCCCCGCCGACGCCGAGCCTCATGCGTGGGCGGCAGCCTGGGAAGAACCGGCCGCGGCCCCCTCCGGGGCGCCCCACACACCGTCCCCGTCACCGTCCCATCACCCGGCCCCGCAGTCGTACGCCGGCTCCCGGCAGACGACCGCGCTGCGTGAACTGCGTACCGCACGCCGTCGCCCGGCGCGGGTCGCCGCCGCGGTCGTCGTCGCCCAGATGTCAGGCGTCGTACTGGCCAACGAGGCACCAGGTGTCATGGCGATCGCCTGGGCGGGGCCCCTCAACATCGGGCTCGGCCTGGTCCTGGCGCAAGTGGTGCTCACCGGCTGGGCGATCCTGTGGTACGCACGGTATGCGGGGAGGCGTCTCGAGCCCCTCGTCAAGCGTCACCACGCGTCCTTCCCGCACCTGGAGAGCCACCGGTGAACTCCGTCCTCGCACTCTCCGGCCCCGCGCTCTCCGACTTCGCGCTTTCCGACTCCGCAGTCTCCGACTCCGGTGGCGCCTTTCCGCTCATCGCCGTCTTCGGCCTCTGTGTCGTCTGCACGCTGCTCCTGTCGATCGGGTCGATCCTCCCCGAGAAGGACGAGCTGAGCGGCTTCTACCTCGGTCAGCGGCGGCTGCCCTCAGCCGTCAACGGGCTGGCCATCTTCGGCAGTTACATGTCCGCAGCAGGCATGCTGGGCAATCCCGGCCTGATCGCGCTCACCGGTTACGACGGGATCGCCTACGTCCTGGCACCCATGGTCGCCTGGTCCGTCCTGGTGCTGCTGGTCGCCGAGCCGTACCACAGCACCGCACGCTTCACCATCGGAGACTCCCTCGCCCTACGGCTGCACACCCGGCCGGCGCACCTGGCGGCCGGTGTCACGAGCGTGGTCGTATGCCTGCTGTACCTGACCGCCCAGCTCGTCGGCGCCGGAGCGCTCGCGGCCACGGTCCTGGGCATCGACGGAGACGGCGCCCAGCGGATCGTCGTGGCCGGCCTCGGACTTCTGATGGTTCTCTATGTCGTGATCGGCGGCATGCGCGCCGCGACCCTGGTGCAGGGCGTCAAAGCCGTGGTCCTGCTTGCCACAGGCCTGTTCGTCGTTCTGGCGGTCATGTCGGAGTTCGGCTGGAGCCCGGCACGCCTGCTGGACGCAGCCGTCCTTCACAGCGGCTTCGGTGACGCTTTCCTGGAACCCGGCATCCGCTTCCACGACCGCACCAGCAAGATGGACTCGCTCAGCCTGCAACTGGCGTTCGTGCTGGGAGCGGCGGCCCTGCCGCACGTGCTGATGCGTATCGGGACGGTTTCCAGCGGACGCAGGGCCCGCAGGTCAGCCGGGTGGGCAGCGTGCCTCGTCATCGTCTTCACCCTGTTCGAGGTGGTCACGGGCCTGGGCTCCGCGGCACTGATCGGGTCGCAGACCATCGCGCGTGACGCCGCCTCCGGCAATACCGCCGTGCTCCTGCTGGCCGAGCGCCTGGGCGGGCCGGTCCTGCTCACCGTGGTCGCCTGCGTCGCGTTCGTCACGATCGTGGCCGTCGTCGCCGCTCTCACCCTCACCGCGGCGGCGGCCCTGGCCCACGACGTCTACGGTGCGACGATCATGCGGGGCAGAGCGTCCGAGAAGAGCGAACTCGCCGTGGCACGTTGGGGCGTCGGACTGATCGGAGTGGCGGCGATCGCCCTGTCGATGCTCGCCCAGCATCTCAACATCGCCTTCCTTGTCAGCCTGGCCTTCGCCATCGCGGCATCCGCGATCCTGCCGGCACTGCTCTGCAACCTGTGGTGGAAGGGTTTCACGACGAAGGGAGCGGTCTGGAGCATGTACGGCGGCCTGCTCGTCGCCATAGTGCTGACGGCGCTGTCCCCGGCGGTCTCGGGCAATCCGACCGCTCTGCTGCCCGGTGCCGACTTCGCGGTGTTCCCGTTGCGAAACCCCGGTCTCCTCTCCATTCCCGTGGGTTTCCTGCTCGCCTGGGCGGGCTCGGTACTCGACCGACGAGGAGGACGCGGAGGAAAGGAGGCGGACTACTCGGAGATGGAGATCCGCGTGCTCACCGGAACAGGGCCCGCCCGCCGCGGCAGCTGAGCCCCGCAAGCAGAGTTAATGGTTTGCCGCGTTGGTCGGCGATCGGAAGACTTCCGCCCATGCCTTCGACTGCACGTGACCTGACGCTTGAACACTTCCGGTGGGTCGGTGCTCACGCGGATGTGTGGGCGATCTTCCGGGATGCCGAGGCACTGGCCTCAGTGGTCGCTGCTCTCGTTGAACCGTTCCGGGACGAGCAGATCACGGCAGTTTGTGGGATCGAGTCGCGAGGATTCCTTCTGGGCGGTGCCGCGGCCGTCGAACTCGGCGTCGGTTTCGTTCCCATCCGGAAGGGCGAGGGGCTCTTCCCGGGCGACAAAGTGGTGCGTCGGTCGTCTGCCGACTACCGACACCTTCGTCACACGCTGCGACTTCAGCGACCGTCGCTGGGGCCAGGAGACCGTGTGCTGCTGGTCGATGACTGGATGGAGACCGGAAGCCAGGCTGCGGCCGCCCAGGGCATGGTCGAGGAGTGCGGGGCGACCTGGGTGGGATGCAGCGTCATCGTTGATCAGCTCACCGGTGCACCGAGGAACGCCCTCGGCACCGTTCGGGCACTGTTGACTGCGCAAGAACTCCCACCGTGCGAGTCGTGAGCCGATCGGTGGGCGCGATCTGCGGCACGGAAGTCGGGCATGCCGAGGCCGGCGTGGCGTCACTCAGTCCGCGTCGCTGATGGCCGTCCGAGCGGCACTCGTCGTCACGATCTCGGTGGCGGTGCCCAGCGGTGTCTCTGCCCAACCGAGCAGTGCTCGGGTGATCGCGATCGACTGGATGATGCTCACGCCGCGCTCGGCCAGCAGATGTTGAACGGCCTCCATCCCGTCGTTCGCGAGCACGGGCCGGCATAGCTCGGCGAGCGCTGTCCATCGGGCGGCTTCCTCGGGCCGCAACCCGCCAATGTGGTCGAACATGAGTGGATCCTCCCTGATGTTGCAGGGCACGAGAAGGGCGTCCTGTGCGGACCCCCTGCGATATCCGGCTCGGGAGAACTCAGCAGTCTGTGGGAGGCGGGGCCAGGCCAGGCCAGGCCGGACCCCGCACACGAGAGTCCCTACGAGAGTCCTTACGGGGGGGGCGCCACGAGAGGTCCCCGCGAGGGGTCCCACAACCCCCGTACAGGTCGTGCCTACCCCTTGTCGAGCACCGTCCCCGTCAGCACCGGCCTGTCGGGCAGCGGCTCGGCGTGCCTGTCGGTCAGCGCGAGCCGCATCGACTCGGTCGGCTCGGCCACCTGGTCCTGGACGGTGGGCACGACGAAGTCCACGCCGGTGCTCCCGGACGGTATGTTCACCCACACCCACAGACGCGCGTCGGACAGCGGCCGCTCGGGGTCGGGCTCGTCACCGGACTGATCCTTGAGCCACTGCCGGTCCACGTCCTTGGTGGACAGCTCGGCGCCCTCGGTGGCCGGAAGCACCCGCACCGGCTGCCACATGTCCGACGCCGCGGGCACATCCATGGACAACCGCCAGGTCAGCGTCTCTCCTTCGGTCACCCGGTCCGCGACCGGCGACAGGGTGATCACCGGCTCGGGTTCGTCGTTCTGAACGGTGAGCCCACCCCGGTACTTGCCGACCACGGCGCCCCGGACGGCCTTGACGGCGATGTCGTGCTCCACGTCGTCGCCGTAGACCTTGTCGCCCTTCACATCGACCGGCACGTCGATGGCGTCGCTGCCGGGTCGTACGGTCACGAGGCGCGTCTCGGCCCGGCCGCCGTCAGGGTCGAGGACGTACACGCGAACCTGCCCACTGCCGCGCCCGGAGATCTGGACCGGGATCCGGTAGGTACGGGTGCCCGAGTCCCCCTCCTTGACCAGCGTGCGGCCCACATCGACACGCGGCGCTGCCGCCGCGTTCACCGCCGCGGTGCCGGGCGCCCAGCCCCAGGCGTCCATCAGCCAGGCCTGCCCGGACCGTGAACGGGGTGTCAGCTCAAGGGAGGTGACATGCCTGAGATCGAGCCCGGCCCGGGTCGCCGCCGACAGCGGGACGCGCAGTTCCTGCGCCCAGTGGGAGGCGGTGTGCACGGAGCCCGGGAGCCCGTCCACCCGGACCTGGCCCAGCGTCACCCGGCGGTCGGAGGAGTCGGTGACCGACACGTCGAGCTTCGTGCCGGTCGTGTTCGGCGGCACGAAGACCCGCAGCGCGAGCTTCTGAGAGCTGCGGAGGGAGATCGGCTTGGCGGGAGTGACACGCGCGGTGGAGCCCGGGACGGACCACTTCAGGTGGACCGCGCCGCGGCCGACCTCCCGCTCCGTCTCCCACGACGCGAAGTGCGGTGACGATCCGAGCGTCTCCGGGTGCAGACAGGCCACGGCCGGGTCGGGGTCGACCGCCGAACACAGCCGGGCGCCCTGCACCTTCGCCCCGTCGTCCGGCAGGAAACCGCCGCCACGGCGGGCGCCGACCGCGTGGGTCAGGACCCGGGCCGGGTCCGCGGACGGGGCTCGCTTGCCGGAACCGTCGAGCAGCGGACGCACCCGATCGTCCCCGGCGATGAAGAGCCGGGCCGCGGCGGCGATGTACGCGGCTCCTGCCCTGTGCTGCTGGGCGGCGCTCAGCCGGGTCGCGGCGCCCGGAGCGCACACCGGGTCCGGTTCCTCCTCCGGGTCGGTCGCGAAGTCGTCGTGGGCGGGTGCGACGGCCTCGCCCGGGGTCCACTCGCTGTTGAAGTAGTTGTGGTTGGCGCCGACCATGTAGACGGCGCTGTGCAGGGCGGTGCCCCGCCCGGTCCCGCGTGTCCCGTCGACGAAGTTCTCGCCCTGCAGGTCGGACACGTCGCCGTCACAGCCCGGCAGCAGCGTCATCGACGGCACGTCGGCGACCGGGTTCTGGCCGAAGATCGTCGGTGCGATGAGCACCGTTCCGCGCACCTTCCAGCGCACCGGGCCCCGGTAGCCGTCCTCGGCGGCCGGGGGCGGGTAGAGGCTGTCCATGGCTGCCCGGTTGACGCCCTCGCCACCGCGCGAGTGGCCGACGAGCAGGACCCGGGACAGGTCGGCCTCCGGCGCCCGGCGTACGACGGCCGGGGCGGAGGACCGCCGGGCGCTCCAGTCGGCCCAACGGGCGAGGTGCTGCCGTACCAGCGAGGAACGCGCCTGCGCGCCGGCGTCCTCGGACTCCCCGTCCTGGGCGTTGATGCCGTTGGCCGAGACCGACACCGTCACATAGCCCTGGGATGCCAGCAGTCGCTGGTCGCGCAGGTAGCCCAGGTGGCTCGGGATCGGCCGGTAGCCGTCCGCACAGGGCCAGTCGGCGTTCACGTCGTCCTCGGTGCCCGGCTTGTAGCAGGTCCCGTGGCGGCCGTGCAGGAACAGGGCCAGCGGACGGCTGCCGGTGGCGCCCTTCGGTGCGACGACCCGGGCGGTCATCTCCACCGGGGTGGCGTACCCGGGCAGACGCACCGGGTCGAGGTCGTAATTCCCGGTGACCGTGCGGTAGGCGCCGGGCTTGCCCGGATCGACGCCGTTCGCCGGCGCGGGCGAGGGCGCGGGCGCGGGCGCGGGCAGCCGTGTGGCGCCCGATCCGGACTCGTGCGTGTCGTCGGCCGCTGAGTCCAGTCGGCGCCCCGCGGCCGTCACTTGCAGGTCAGTCAGCTGCTTGGGCTGTGCCTGGCCGAGATCGAGCCGGAAGGTCCGCCCGTCCCTCGCCGGCTTCGGCACCCCGAGCAGCCGGTCCCCGGTACGGAACTCGACCCGCGCGTCCCCCATGGGCACGGCCTTCGGCGCACGCCAGACCAGCTCACGTTCCCCGCCCGTCTCGTCGATCCGCCACCCCGGCGGAAGCGGGCCGTCGTCCCTCACGCCTAACGACGGGGATGCGTGCGGCTGTTCGGCCTGTGCCGGACCGGGCGAGCCCGCCAGGGCCGCCAGCACCGCCACTGCGGTCACACATATGCGCCGGGCACGGATCAATGGTCCTCTCCTCAAACCCTGTGCGCAGACGTCCCGTCGGTCCCAGGCGTCTCACGCGTCACGTAGGACGGGAACAGGTGTCCGAGGGTTTACCGCGTCGGTGGTTTCCCACAACTCGGCGGCGGCCAGGGCGGGTTGAGCGGATGGCGCACCGGGGGTGCGCCGGGGGTGCGCCGGGGACTGGGACTGCCCGTCCGGTCCATCCGGCATATGGCCCTGCCCGGGCCTTGGACGCGTCCTGCACGACGACTCAGCCAGTCAGCCGCGCTGCCGTGCGCGGCTCACTCCGCGGTGTGGTGGAGAGCGAGGCGTCGCTGGATTCGACGGCCAGGACACGCACCCTGCACTCCCTGCCCGACCGACCACCCGACCGACCACCCGGGCGGGAGCCCTGCCGGGCAGGCGGCCTGACGGTGGGGCCATCGCCCTCCGCGAGTACAGGCGCGGGCACGGGAGGGCGCGGGCACGGGCATGGCGCGGGCTCAGGCGGACGGCGTGACCGGGGGCCGAAGGCCGAGCCACTGCTCGGCGTTCCAGGCATCGCACCGCTCCACCTCGGTGAACCCCAGCCTTGCCGCAAGGCGCATCGAGGCGACGTTGGCGGTCTGGGTGGTGAGCACCACCGGCTCACCGGGAAGGGCACCGTCGAACCAGCCGAGCGCCGCCGCGCACGCCTCGGCGGCGTACCCGAATCCCCACGCCCCCGGAAGGAACAGGTAGCCGAGATCGACCATCCCCGCGGCAGCCGGGCGCTGGTGCTCAGGTGCTCTCCTGAGCAGGATCTGGCCGATCATCACCCCGTCGAGATCAACGACGAAACTCCCCGCCCACCGCTCGGGAACCACGGGCATCTCGCGCTCGAGCTCGCCACGTCCGCGGGGGCCGCCGAGGTAGGTGTGCACCTCCGGCGAAGCCAGCAGATCGATGAACACGGCTCGGTCCCGGGCCTCGGGCTCCCTGAGGACCAGCCGCTCGGTCGTGACGGGGGCGGGTGGCCAGGCGACGGACCCCAACGCAGTCATGACGGGCAACCTATCGCGCGCCCGCTACGGCCGATTCGTTTGTTCCCGGAGCCGCGCCGACTCGTGTTCGCCGGCCGCCGACGCACCGCGCCGCGCGGCGGCACCGCACCGTACCCGTCGACCACCGACGCTCGACCCAGTGGCGGCCCGTCAGGGGCTGTCGCCGTTCCAGTCCCAGCGGGCCGGATCGCCGGGGCGCGGGTGGTACACGGCTCGCCCGCCAGGACCGAACTGCCCGAGCTCCGTGGCGAGCGAGGCACCGTCGTCGATCTCCTCCGGCCTCCAGCCGGTGATGTCGAGCAGCAGTCCGTCCAGCGGCCCGCCCACCAGCTCGGTGTAGCGACGTCCCGGCTTCGGGCCTGGGTGCTCGTGGTCGGCTCCGTAGATCCGGCCGCGCATCAGCTGTTCATCGTCACTGTCCATACGGTTCAGCCTCTCAGCCGCCACCGACAACGAGGCCGGCCCACCGGCGCCTGCAGCCTGCCCACCGGCACACGTGGCTTGCCCGCGTCATCGAAGAGACCGGCGCCCCGGAGTGGGGACGTAGTCATGCGGTGTAGTCGTGGAACGGACGGTCCCGGTGCCGGGTTCTTTGGGCAGACTGGGCGCATGACAGCGACATCAATGGCCAAAGGCGGCAACCTTCCCGTCGCCGCCACCGCGGTACAGGTCGAGCTCGGCTGGTCCGGGGGCCTCGGTGCGCCGGACGCCGATGCCTCGGCTCTGCTGCTCCGTGCCGACGGGCGGGTGCGGGACGACGGGGACTTCGTCTTCTACAACCAGCCCCAGCACGCCTCGGGTGCCGTGCGTCATCTGGGGAAGCAGCGGGCCGGTGGCGGTACGACGGACACCGTCGGGGTGGATCTGGGGGCCCTGGAGCCGGAGATCGAACGGGTCGTTCTCGGTGCTTCAGCGGACGGGGGCACCTTCGGCCAGTTGTCCGGTCTGCGGCTGCGGCTGCTCGACGCCGGAACGGGTGAGCAGCTGGCTCTGTTCGAGATGGAGGCTACGACGGAGACCGCGTTTATCGGCGGAGAGCTGTACCGGCGGGCCGGTCAGTGGAAGTTCCGCGCGGTGGGACAGGGGTACGCCTCCGGACTCGCGGGGCTGGCCACGGACTTCGGGATCAGCGTGGACGAAGAGGCGGGCGCCACCGCACCGACGGCTTCCTCCGCAGCCACGCCCGCGGCCACGCCTGCACCCACGTTCCCGCCCGCACCCGCCGCTCCCACGCCCACTCCCGCCGTCGCGAGCGTCCCGGCCCAGACCGGCCCTCCCACCCCTCTCCGCCCACCGGCGGCCGCCTCTCCGCGTCTGGTCAAGGGCGAGGAACACTTGCCGGTGGACATGCTCAAGCGGCTGTCCCTGCGCAAAGAGCAGATCGCCGTCAGCCTGCGCAAGCACGGGGCGGACGGAGTGACCGCACGCGTCATCCTGGTCCTGGACGCCTCCGGGTCGATGTCGTTCCTCTACTCGAAGGGCGTCGTGGCCGACGTCGTGGAGCGGATGGCCGCCGTGGCCGCCCAGCTCGACGACGACGGTGAGATGCAGGCGTGGACGTTCGCGTCGAACCCGGCCCGGCTCCCGGACCTCTCCCCGGGTGACCTGCCGGAGTGGCTGCGGCGTCACGTCCGGGTCGGTGAACTGACGTTGTTCCGGCGTAAGAAGCCACAGAAGGGTCTGCTGCCGGGCCAGGTGGACATGCGCGCGGTCGGGATCCAGAACGAGGAGCAGAAGGTGATCGCGGAAGTGCGGGCATACGTTCGCGAGCACCCGGCGGCCGCCCCCACGCTGGTCCTCTTCTTCTCCGACGGTGGTGTCTACCGGAACAAGGAGATCGAGACCGAACTCCGGGCAGCGGTCGACGAACCGGTCTTCTGGCAGTTCGTCGGCCTGGGACGCTCCAACTACGGCGTGCTGGAACGGTTCGACACCCTGCCCGGCCGACGCGTCGACAACGTGGGATTCTTCGCCGTCGACGACATCAGCCGCGTACCGGATGCCGAGCTCTACGACCGACTGCTGTCCGAGTTCCCGTCATGGATACGCGAGGCACGGCGGCTGAACATCATCTGAGCCGACGAAGAAATCCGGCGGCATCCGGCAACCGAGCGCCCTAACGTGCTGGCATGTCACCTTCACTTGAGCGTCCCCCTTTGCAGGCGGACGAACGCGCCGCGCTAATCGGCTGGCTGGATCTGCAACGGCAGATCCTGAGATGGAGATGCGAGGGCCTGAGCGAGGCGGACGCGCACCGTTCCGTCGTCCCGACCTCGCCGGCGATGACGATGGCCGGGATCATCGGCCATATGAGGTGGGTCGAACACGCCTGGCTGGAGGTGCTGTTCCTGGGCGGCGACAAGACACGGAACCCGTCCTTGGCCGCGGCGGGCGAGGACGCGGACTGGCGCACCGACGGCATCTCGCTGAAGCAGCTGCTCACGGAGTACGAAGCCCAGTGCGTCCGAAGCAACGAGATCGTGGCCGAGGCTTCCCTGGACGACGTCGGCCGCCACCCCGACTACCGCGACAGCAACGCCAACCTCCGCTGGATGCTCATCCATCTCGTCGAAGAGACCGGACGGCACGCGGGGCACGCGGACATCGTGAGAGAGCTGCTCGACGGGGCGAAGGGGTATTACCGGGTGCCGGGCAAGACGTAGCCGCGTTTGCCGAACCTCGTTGCCACGGCCGAATCGCTACGGCCGGATCGCCACGGCCGGGGAGCCTGAGGGCATGATCCTTTCGCTCGGCTTCATTTCCGCGCCCGGGAGCACGCGGCGGTACTGAGTTGGCCGGGCGCGATTCGGATCAGCTCAATCGTGGTGGGACTGAAGGTGCGTTGCGGTCCCGCCTCGAAGCGCCCGGCCCTACCTGCCCGCGCACTCGACCGACGTGCGGTCCGAGCGGTCCGGGCGGTCCGGGCGGTCCGGGCGGTCGAGTGCGCCATGTCAGCAGCTCCAGTAGTCGCGATGCGGCAGTTCGACCCACACATCGGGCGGCCCGACCACGGCGCGCCCGTCATTCAGCCGCAGGTCCGCGAAGGCACAGGCGTAGGCGACGGCGTTGTGGCGATAGAGGTACGAGGCCAGCACCTCCGCGGAGGTGTCGTCCTCGTCCGGTCCTCCGCCGGGGTGCAGGTCCGAGCCCTCGATGGTTCCGTTCCGGACGATGCTGCCCTGGTTGCCGCTCTTGGGGTTGGCGTACAGGCCGTAGCAGAGCGTGCCGGCGGACAACCGGGCCAGCACGCCCGGCATCTGCGGCGCGTACCCCCAGGGCTGGGTGACGACGCAGCCGCCCGGCACGGACGTGACGCCGATGAACCACAGGCTCTCGTCCATGTCGTAGGCGTAAGGATCTTCCAGCAGCTCACTCAGCTGATCGCGCAGTTCGCGGTCCACCGGCGTCGCCTGGAGACGGCGCACCGCCTCGGCCGCGTCGATACCGGTCACGCAGGCCAACCCTGTTCCCTCGTAGTAGAACTCGCCCAGTGCCATGGTGAGCCGAGCAGCCTCCTGCGCTGCCGCGCGCTCGGTGTCGGTCAGACATATCCCTTCCGGTACCGGGAACAGCTCGGGCGTCGGTCCGGCCAGGCTCAGCCGCCCCGGGGACCAGCCACCGAGCGACGGCCGCCAGGGATCGGCCCCTGCGGCGGCGAGCGCGCGTGCATGGTCCGCTTTCCTCGACAGGACTGCTTCCCACAGGGCCGTCACCCCGTTCTCCAGCGCGTCCACATCCGCGACCCGGCGGGCCAGTACCGCAACGGCCTCCGGAGAGCCGAACGCCGCTGCCCTGTGCAGGGGGCGGCCCCCGCTCCATCTCTCCGGATCGGCGCCTTCGTCGAGACGCCGACGAATGTCGTCGGCATCCGACCAGTCCCCACCCATGCCGGCCCAGCCGTCGCTGCCCACTGCCACCGCTCCCCCTCGAACACGTCACACACGTCCGCACTACTGTTCGGTGACCGGACCCTATCGTCGACGAAGGCGCGGAGCCCCCGCCGCCGACTCCTCTGCGTGTCGCGCGGACCCTCACTCGGTCGCCACGAGGTCCTTGAGCGCGATGTTGAGTTCGAGGACGTTCACGCGGGGCTCACCGATGAAGCCGAGGGTGCGGCCCTCGGTGTGGTTGGCGACGAGCTTCTGCACCTGGGCGGCGGTCAGGCCGTTCTTCTCCGCCACGCGGTGGACCTGGAGGTCGGCGTAGGCCGGAGAGATGTCCGGGTCCAGGCCGGAGCCGGAGGAGGTGACCGCGTCGGCGGGGACCTGAGACGGCCGGATGGTGTGGCCCGGCACGGAGTTGTCCTTGACGACGGCCGCCTTGGCGTCCTCGACCTGCCGGATCAGGTCCTTGTCGTCGGCGGACAGGTTGGTGGCACCGGAGAGCAGAAGCTTGTACTGCGTGTTGATGCTGTTGGAGCCGAGCCCGTTCGCCGGACGGCCCTGGAACCACCTCAGGTCCGGCTCCGGGGTCTCCTGGCCCTTCTTCAGCGGCAGGTTGTACGACTGCCCGATCAGGGACGAGCCGACCACCCTGCCGTCCGCCCTGACCGCCGAGCCGTTCGCCCTGTCGTTGAAGAGGGCCTGGGCCACGCCGGTGACCGCCAGGGGGTAGATGACGCCGGTCACCAGGGTCAGCACGAGCAGGGCGCGCAGGCCCGCCCACAGCAACCGGCCGGTGTTCGATACGGAGTTGTTCATGGCGGTCAGCACGCCTTTCGGAAACTACAGCCCGGGGATGAGGGAGATGAGCAGGTCGATGAGCTTGATGCCGACGAACGGCGCGACGAGCCCACCAAGGCCGTAGATGGTCAGGTTGCGGCGGAGCAGCTTGTCAGCGCTGACCGGCCGGTACCGCACGCCCCTCAGGGACAGCGGGACCAGCGCGATGATGATCAGCGCGTTGAAGACGACCGCGGAGAGGATGGCGGAGTCCGGGGAGGACAGGCCCATGATGTTGAGCTTGTCCAGCCCGGGGTAGACGGCCGCGAACAGGGCCGGGATGATCGCGAAGTACTTCGCGACGTCGTTGGCGACGGAGAACGTCGTGAGCGCGCCCCGGGTGATGAGGAGTTGCTTGCCGATCTCGACGATCTCGATGAGCTTGGTCGGGTTGGAGTCGATGTCCACCATGTTCCCGGCCTCCTTGGCGGCCGAGGTCCCGGTGTTCATCGCCACACCGACGTCCGCCTGGGCGAGGGCCGGCGCGTCGTTCGTTCCGTCACCCGTCATCGCTACGAGCTTTCCGCCGGCCTGCTCGCGCTTGATGAGGGCCATCTTGTCCTCGGGGGTCGCCTCGGCGAGGAAGTCGTCGACACCCGCCTCCTCGGCGATCGCCCGGGCGGTCAGCGGGTTGTCGCCCGTGATCATGACCGTCCTGATGCCCATGCGCCGCAGCTCCTCGAACCGCTCGCGCATGCCCTCCTTGACCGCGTCCTTGAGATGGATGACGCCCAAGACCCGTGCACCGTCACTGTCCTCGACGGCCACCAGCAGCGGCGTGCCACCGGCCCCGGAGATCCGGCCGGCCAGCGGGCCGGCGTCCTCCGAGACCGTGCCGCCCCGCTCCCGCACCCAGGCGGCGACCGAACCGGCCGCGCCCTTGCGGACCTTGCGCCCGTCGACATCCACGCCCGACATCCGGGTCTGTGCGGTGAAGGCGATCCACTCGGCGCCGGACAGCTCCCCCTGGCTCCGCTCGCGCAGGCCGTACTTCGTTTTCGCCAGCACGACGACGGAGCGGCCCTCGGGCGTCTCGTCGGCCAGCGAGGAGAGCTGGGCGGCGTCGGCGAGTGCGGCCTCGGTCGTGCCGGTGACGGGCACGAACTCCGCCGCCTGACGATTGCCGAGGGTGATGGTGCCGGTCTTGTCGAGCAGCAGGGTGGAGACGTCACCGGCGGCCTCGACCGCGCGGCCGGACATCGCGAGGACGTTGCGCTGGATCAGGCGGTCCATGCCCGCGATACCGATCGCGGACAGCAGCGCGCCGATGGTGGTCGGGATGAGGCACACCAGCAGGGCGACCAGCACGATCATCGTGAGGTGGGTCCCCGCGTAGTCCGCGAACGGAGGCAGGGTCGCCACCGCCAGCAGGAACACGATCGTGAGCGAGGCCAGCAGGATGTTGAGCGCGATCTCGTTGGGTGTCTTCTGCCGGGCCGCGCCCTCGACCAGGGCGATCATCCGGTCGATGAAGGTCTCGCCCGGCCTGGTGGTGATCCTGACGACGATCCGGTCGGAGAGGACCTTCGTCCCGCCGGTGACGGCGGACCGGTCACCGCCGGACTCCCGGATGACGGGCGCGGACTCGCCGGTGATCGCCGACTCGTCCACCGAGGCAACCCCCTCGACGACGTCGCCGTCCCCGGGGATGATGTCGCCCGCCTCGCACACGACCAGGTCACCGATCTGCAACTCGGTGCCGCGGACCCGCTTTTCGGCAGCGTCCTTGGTGAGCCGTCGGGCCACCGTGTCGGTCTTGGCCTTGCGCAGGGTGTCCGCCTGCGCCTTGCCCCGGCCCTCGGCGACCGCTTCCGCCAGGTTGGCGAAGACGACGGTCAGCCACAACCAGACGCTGATGGTCCAGCCGAACCAGTCAGTCGGGGCCTTGAAGGAGAAGAGCGTGGTCAGGACGGAGCCGATCCACACCACGAACATCACGGGCGACTTGACCATCACCCGGGGGTCGAGCTTGCGGAAGGCGTCCGGCAGCGACTTCAGCAGCTGCCGGGGATCGAAGAGTCCGGCGCCGACCCGGCCTTCCTTGTGACCGGTCAGGACGTCCTGGTGCGGCGCCCGGGTGGGAGTGGCGGTGGGCATCGCGTCCTCCGACTGCTGCGGGTTCTGCCTGTTGCGCGGGTTCTGTGTACGGGTGGTCATGACGCCAGCCCTTCGGCCAGGGGCCCGAGCGCGAGGGCCGGGAAGTAGGTCAGACCCGTGATGATCAGGATCGCGCCCACCAACAGGCCGGTGAACAGCGGCTTCTCGGTGCGCAGCGTGCCCGCCGTGACGGGGACCGGCTTCTGCTCGGCGAGGGAACCGGCCAGGGCGAGGACGAACACCATCGGCAGGAAACGGCCGAGCAGCATCGCGAGTCCGGTCATGGTGTTGTACCAGTCGGTGTCGGCGTTCAGGCCGACGAAGGCCGAGCCGTTGTTGTTGGCGGCGGACGTGAAGGCGTAGAGCACCTCGGAGAAGCCGTGCGCGCCGGAGTTCAGCATGGAGTTCGGCGGGGTCGGCAGGGCCATGGAGGCGGCGGTGAGGACCAGAACCAGGGCCGGGGTGATGAGGATGTAGCAGGCGGCGAGCTTGATCTCGCGGGTGCCGATCTTCTTGCCCAGGTACTCGGGGGTGCGGCCGACCATCAGCCCGGCGATGAAGACCGTGATGATCGCCATGACGAGCATGCCGTAGAGGCCCGAACCGGTACCGCCGGGCGCGATCTCGCCCAATTGCATGCCCAGCAGGGTGAGGCCGCCACCGAGGCCGGTGAAGGAGGAGTGGAAGGAGTTGACCGCGCCGGTCGAGGTGAGCGTCGTCGACACGGCGAAGACGGACGAGCCGGCGACACCGAAGCGCTGCTCCTTGCCCTCCATCGCACCGCCGGCGATCTCGAACGCCGGGCCGTGGTGGGCGAACTCGGTCCACATCATCAGCGCGACGAAACCGACCCAGATGGTCGCCATGGTGCCGAGGATCGCGTAGCCCTGCTTCACGCTGCCGACCATCACACCGAAGGTGCGGGTGAGCGAGAACGGGACGACCAGCAGCAGGAAGACCTCGAAGAGGTTGGTGAACGGGGTCGGGTTCTCGAACGGGTGCGCGGAGTTGGCGTTGAAGATGCCTCCGCCGTTCGTGCCGATCTCCTTGATGGCCTCCGTCGAGGCGACCGCACCGCCGTTCCACTGCTGGGAGCCGCCCATGAACTGGCCGACCTCGTGGATGCCGGAGAAGTTCTGGATGGCTCCGCAGGCCACCAGCACGACGGCGGCGACCACGGACAGCGGCACCAGGATGCGCAGGGTGCCGCGCACCAGATCGGCCCAGAAGTTGCCGAGTTCACCGGTGCGGGAGCGCGCGAATCCTCGTACGAGGCACACCGCTACGGCGATCCCGACGGCCGCGGAGACGAAGTTCTGCACGGCGAGCCCGGCGACCTGAACGACGTGGCCCATGGTCTGCTCGCCGTAGTAGGACTGCCAGTTGGTGTTGGTCACGAAGGACACGGCCGTGTTGAACGACTGGGCCGGGTCGACCGAGTGGAAGCCGAGCGAGCCGGGCAGGACGCCCTGGATCCGCTGGAGCAGGTAGAGGAAGAAGACGCCGACCGCGGAGAAGGCGAGGACGCCGCGCAGGTACGCGGGCCAGGTCATCTCCGTGTCGGGGTTGGCACCGATGCCCTTGTAGAGCCACTTCTCGACCCGCCAGTGCCGGTCGGAGGAGTAGACCCTGGCCATGTAGGTGCCGAGGGGGATGTGGGCGAGAGCCAGCGCGCCGATCAGAGCGAGCAGCTGGAGGACGCCTGCGAGTACGGGACCCATGACGCTCTCAGAACCTCTCCGGGAAGATCAGGGCGAGGACGAGATAGCCCAGCAGGGAGACGGCCACGACCAGGCCGACGACGTTCTCGACGGTCACAGCTTCGTCACCCCCTTGGCGACGAGAGCCACCAGCGCGAAAGCGGCGAGGGCGACGACGACGAAGGCCACATCGGCCATCGCGAACTCCTGGGAGGGGTCGGAGGAGGATCGGACGATTAGAGGAAACCGCCTGTTGGCCGGATCGGATCGCCCGTTGACGGGTCCCTTACGGTGACGCCCCCGGCATTGACGGAACCCATACGAAACCCTGCTCCGAGGCGGTGTCCGGGCCGGTGACCCGGCCCCGGCCATCCGCTTGAGAAAGGGTGGGGCGCGCGCCCTCCGGTCCGGGCACGGTGGGTGGGCGGCGGCCGTACGGCCGCATAGCCTGCACAGGCTGCATACGGGTCAGGCCCTGGTGCCTGTCCGACAGGGCTTCGGGCTTGCGCTTTCCGTTGCGGCAACTTCTACGGTCATGTGTGGGGCCGGAGAGAACGGCCCGGCGAGGGAGGCACCGGCAATGGCCTGGTCGATCGCGGAGGTGGCGCGGATGTCCAAGGTGACATCGCGGACGCTGCGGCATTACGACGAGATCGGCCTGCTGCCGCCCGCATGGATCGGGAGCAACGGGCACCGCTACTACGAGGAGGCCGATCTGCTGCGGTTGCAGCAGATCCTGCTGATGCGGGAGCTGGGCCTGGGGCTGCGCGAGATCCAGGCGGTTCTGGACAGCCAGCTCGACCAGGTGACCGTGCTCCGTGAGCACCACCGACGGCTGCTCGCGGAACGGGACCGGCTGGAGACTCTGGCCCAGACGGTCGGCCGCACCATCGCCGAACTGGAGGAAGGCAAGGGCAAGGGCCGTATGACGAAGATCAACAAGCCGGAGAACCTGTTCGAGGGGTTCCAGGCCCCCTCCGAGGCCGAGGCCGAGGTGCGGGAGCGGTGGCCGCAGGCGTGGAAGCAGTCGCGGCAGGCCGTCGAGGCGATGACTTCTGAGGACAGGGAGCGCTGGCAGCGTGAGGTGACGGCGCAGATGGTCCGTATGGCGGAGTTCATGGTGGCAGGCACGCCGGTGTCCGACCCTGCGGTACAGGCCGAGGTGCACGCCAACTACCAGGGCATCTGCCGGTTCTGGACCCCGACAGCGGCCGCGTACAAGGGGGTGGGCCAGACCTATGTCGACGACCCGCAGATGCGGGCCAACTTCGACAAGATCGCCGACGGTCTCGCCGTCTACCAGCGCGATGCGATGACCGTGTACGCCGATGCCCGGCTGAGCTGACCGCACGCACCCATGGGTGGTCGGGCGGTCATGAGCGCAGCCAGAGGAGAACGGCTGCGACGGTCACGGTGCCGAGGAAGGCGTAGACCGTTCGCTCGACTGTCGCTGAGGTGATCGCCCTGGCGTGCTCAGGCACCGCCAGGGCCGACAGCCGCCGTCTCGGGCGAGATGAGCCGGTTCCGGTTCGGTCGCGTCGGCGCTGGATCGGTCGCGTATCCCGGCCCCGCCGCGTTGCCGGTTGCGGTCGGCCCAGCATGCGTCGGTGGCGTCACTGGTTGAAGGCGTTCGGCGGACCGGCGCAGCGGGTCATCACGGCGGGACACGAGGGCCTCCTGCGGTCGGTCGTCGATGTCACGATCCGCAATCCACACCGAGCGCAGAACGCCCTCAAGGGTATGACTCCTGCTGCGGATCCGATCAGGGGGCGGCCGTCTGCCAGTTGGGGGCCGTGCCTCTGCCGTCGGGAGACGGCAGGCTTCTCGGGGACAGTGGCGCGGAGCCGAAGTAGGAGCCTTGCTGGCCCGCACTCTGCGGGCGGTCGGGAATGGCCGTACCGGAGAAGTGTGGTTCCAGCAGGCGGTGCAGGCGGTCGGCTTCGTCGCGCACCCGGGCGGGGATGTCGCCCCGCTCGGCGACGAGACGACTGTAAATCGGGGTTTCGAGGGTTATGGCTGACTCTGCTGTCATACCGAAACCCTACGGTGCGGCTCTGACATCGAGGTCCACGTCTCGTGCCTCGCGGTGTGGTCCAGCCCGGAACCTGTCACGCTCGACGTCACGTTCCTGCCGCACACCGCCGAGCTTCTCGGCGGTGTCCCGCAGGCCGTCGACTGCGGACCGCTCTACTCCGCGGTCCCCCAGATCAACGCGAGGGCGTTGGAGCACGACATCCACGGACCCAGGCAGCCGTTGCCGCGGGGCGCACCGTCGGGCGGTCGTGACATCAAGCCGACGTGAACATGCGTTTGCGCCTGCCCGAATGCCCGCATTGTTGTAGTTACGATTCATTCGTGCCTACTTTGAGGCGACAGCGACGCCGTCGCCCACGCGGTGACCGATGGGACGCTGTCCGGCTGTCACCGGTGATCCTCACCCTCCTCATCGGCGCGCTGGCGTTCGCGACACCGAGGGACATCGCCATCAGCCGCCTCCTGCCCGCCGCACCGGCTCTGGCCGCCTCGATGTGGACCGTGCTCCCCACGATCCTCCTGGGCGCGTTCTGCGTGCTGCTCATGCTCGGCCTGAACCTCTTCTACAGCGATCTGGGCACTCCCTACACGACGGCGGCAATCGCCGCCGTCACCCTGGCCGCCGCCTACGCGAGCCACGTCCGGCTCCGTCGGGAGCAGGCCCTCCTCCAGATCCGGCTCGTCGCCGACACCGCCCAGCAAGTCCTGTTGCGGCCGTTGCCGAGCCGTCTCGGAGACATCGAGATCGAATCGCTGTACGTCGCGGCGCAGGCCCAGGCCCAGATCGGCGGCGACTTCTACGAGGCGGCCG
This sequence comes from Streptomyces sp. MB09-02B, assembly GCF_033794485.1. NCBI lineage: Bacteria > Bacillati > Actinomycetota > Actinomycetes > Kitasatosporales > Streptomycetaceae > Streptomyces > Streptomyces sp. MB09-02B. The sequence continues at coordinate 20,276 of NZ_JARGEE010000007.1, read as the reverse complement.
AGACACCTCACGGCGTCCGCCTCCTCCTGGGAGACGTCCGGGGCAAGGGCCTGTCCGCGGTGGGAGCGGCCTCCGCGCTGATCAGTTGCTTTCGAGAGGCCGCACACGACGAACCCGACCTGACGGGCGTCGTCCGGCGCCTGGAGACCAGCATCGGCCGTCACAGCGCCGCCTACCCCTCGCAGGACCTCCCGGAGCGGTTCGCCACCGCTCTGCTCGCCGAGATCCCGCACGGCGGAGGCCAGGTCAGGCTCCTCAACTGCGGGCACCCCCCGCCCCTGCTCGTCCATCAGGGCGAGATGCGCGTACTCGACCTCGGCGAACCCTCGCCGCCTCTCAACCTCGCGGCACTCGTCGAAGACACCTACCGCACCGACACCGTGCCCTTCGCCCCGGGCGACCAGCTCCTGCTCTACACCGACGGCGTGACGGAGACACGGGACGACGCCGGCGAGTTCTTCCCGCTGCAGCACTGGATGCGACAGCAGGGCCCGACGTCACCCCACAGACTGCTCGACCGACTCCACCAGGACCTGCTCCGCTTCAGCGGCGGCAGGCTCGACGACGACGTCGCGGCCCTCTCCGTGCGATACCCGAGGTCCCGGTCCCACCCCCTTGAGACGGACAGCAGCACCTGATCTGCGCCGCACGGTACCCGGGCCCCCGGGCCTGATGAAGAAAGAGGCGATCAGGCAGCGGGCTGGAGCCGGAAGTGCAGGTCGGTCTCGTCTGCGGGTGCGGGCTTTCCGTGCTGATCGGTGACGGCGGTCACGGCCAGGCCGGCAGCCGTCGCCAACCGCCCGAACACGTCGCGGGGGTACCAGTGCAACACCCACGGACGCTCCACGACGCTGCTCTCGGAGCCGTGGTGGCGTTCGTAGCGCAGAAGCGCCGTCTGTGTCCGGGCCTGCTCATCACGTTGCTCGGCGACGACGGACACCCGGAGTTCGGCGCCGTCGGGTGAGGTGGCCGTGCGCACATGGCCCATCTGCTCGATGGGGGTCGGTCCGGGGATGAAGAGGGGCACCAGGGCGGTGCCGTCGTCCGTGAGGTGGGCGCGGATACGGCGCAGCGCGGCCAGGGCGGTCGCGTCATCGGGCAGCAGCGTGAACGTCGGCCCGGCCAGGAAGACCGCCCGGTAACGGCGAGGCAGATCCAGAGCCTGCATACGCTGGTGGAACACGGTCACAGGGATGCGCTGCTCACCGGCCCGCCGCCGGAGGCGCTCCAGCATGTCCGCTGAGGAGTCGACGCCCTCGACCTCAAGACCACGTCGGCGCAGTTCGAGCAGGGGATCACCATCCCCGCACCCCAGTTCCAACGCCGGCACGCCGGCTTGCTCGACGAAGGCCGCATAACGCTCGGGATCCTGGGAGAAGGACTTCAAGGGTCCATAGATCTCCGCGACGATGCCGGTATAGAAGTCAGCTGGGTCCACGCCCGTCACCCTACGCACACGCGCCCCGTGCGTTCACTCGAATATGACCGAGCCCCCTTGCGCCCTGCCTGAACTCGCCCTCCCCTGACTCGACCTCCCTGAACTCACCACCGAGCGTCCACTGCCGCCCAGGTCATGGCGCAAATTGATTGATGTGGCCGGTGTTACAGAGCGATCAGACCTGCTGCGGTCTCTCTGAACCCGCAGGCATCGAAGTAGAACGGACGGAGGTGCTCCTCGAAGTCGACGTGCAGCCACTCGCACTTCGCGGCACGGGCTTCCTCGGCCGCAGCCGAGACCAGCGCTGCGCCGACGCCTTGGGTCCGGCAGTCCCGGGCTACCACCGTGTCCAGGATGAAGGCGTGAACTCCCCCGTCCCAGACGACGTTGACGAAGCCGATCAGGGAGCCGTCCTGCCACGCACAAACCCAGCCGAGGCTGTGGCGATCCAGTCTGGCTCGCCAGTCGGTCTGAGCAGCCGGCTGACCGAAGCCGTCAGCGTGCAGTGCGTCGAGGGCTGCATTGTCGAAGTCACCTCGCCATTCGTACCTGATCGTCACGCTGCGATCGTAGGGGTTCTCTCCTTCCAGGGCCGGCGTAGACGGGGCGTCGCGTTGCAGGGGCGGGGCGAGGTCCGGGCTGTGAACTGGTGAGCCGCCCGCCCAGCGGTACCCCTCCTGTTCAGCGCAGTTGCTCGGCGAGGCCGACGATGATGCCCTCCGGGCCACGGACGTAGCAGAGCAGAAAGCTGTCCTCGAACCGGGCGATCCCGCCGACGAGTTCGGCGCCGTGCGGACGGAGGCGGGCGACGGTGTCCTCGATGTCGTCGACGGCGAACATGACGCGGTGCGTGCCGAGAACGTTGTGCGGCTGGTTTCGCGGCTCGGGGCTGATGCATCGGGGCTGCGGTACTTCGCCAGCTCGAGCCGACTGTGACCGTCCGGGGTCCGGACCATGGCGATGTCACAGCGAACGCCGTCGAGTCCGGTGCACTGGTCGGCGACGGGACCCTCGATCTGCGCCCTGCCCTCCAGTTCCATACCGAGCTCCAGAAAGAACGCGAGGGCGGCATCCAAGTCCTCGACGACGATGCCGACGTTGTCCATCCGCTGAATCGCCATGTCTGTTTCTCCTTCGTCCTCGTGCGGCCGGTCGTGGCCGGTGATGTGCCTGGGACGGAGCCGGTGGCTCCTTCTCGACATGGTCGGACCGCCGTCTGCGAAAACTCCGCTGACACGCGCCCGGCCCACTTCTCCCCGCCGATGTCCACTCGGTCACACCTCCTCGTGCCACGGGAAGCCGTGCGGGTCCGCGGCGGCACGGGTCCACACACGCTCGTCGTCATGGCCGCGAATCCGGCGCAGGAAAGGGAAGTCCGCCGGCCGCACGGCCAGTTTGGCGACAGGGGTCACCGGTACGGGACTCGCCCATTGGGCCGGCTGCACCATGACATCACCCACCCGCATCCGCGGCTGCAGCTCGAACGTACCGGCGGGCAGGAGGTAGACCGTGCCGGGACGCCAGGGGCGCTGCTTCAGCGCCTGCGCGCTGATGGAGAAGTAGTAGTGCGGCTCGCCGAGCCGCTCACTGCCGTCAGCGACGCGAGCGCAGCCGTTGAGCAGCGACATCGGGTGCCGGTGCCGGTCCAGGATCGCGTAGTACATCGGCCAGAGCCCGTCGCCGGCAGCGAAGACCGCACGCCGGTTGCCGAACTCGCTGCTGTCGTCCGGCTGCCGGGGCTCGAAACGACTGATCTCCGGGTCGCCCGAGCCGTGCAACAGCAGTCCACCGCGGTCCGCCACATGGCAGAGGAACTGCCACTTCGGCGCCTCGATGGGGTAGTCGATGGGTTCGTCGGGACCGTTCGCGAGCGCTTGTTCCACCAGTCGGTCGAAGGATGCGGACGTCTTGTGGTCCGGGGTTGGAGCGGGACGCGTCATCCAGTACGGAGGCAGCTTCATCGGAGCAACCTATCCAGGGCACGGCCTGGGCCACGGCGTATCGGCCCGGTGTGATCGCCTACTCCCCAAGACCTCTTCTCTGCCCGCGCCCTTACGGAAGCCGGACTCCGGACCAGGCGTCGACCGCGCACTGTCTGTCGGCGTTGTTTCCTGTGGACACGACCGTGCCGTCGGCGCGCAGGCCGAGGGTGTGCGTCGAACCGGCCGCCACGGCGATGATGTCGCGCCAGTCGCCGACGTCGCACTGTCCGTGGCTGTTGTCTCCCGTGGCAAGGGCCCGCCCGGACGCGGTGACCCCGACGGTGTGGTGGCTGCCCGCGTCGAGCACGACCACCTCTTCCCACGCGTCGACCTCGCACGCCCCGGTCGTCCGGTCTCCGGTCGCCACCGCCCGCCCGTCGGCCCTGAGGCCGACCGTGTGGACATACCCGGCCGCGATGGCTGCGAGGTCACGCCACCCTTCGACGGCGCACTGCCGGCGCCGGTCGTTGCCCACGGCCAGTGCGGAACCGTCCGACCGGACGCCGACCGAGTGCCAGTCACCGCATGAGAGGGCGACCACCTCGCGCCAGGACTGTACGTCGCACTGCCCTTCCGAGTTCCGGCCGGCTGCCAGCACGCGGCCGTTCCCGAGCAGCCCGAGCGTGCGGCGCCAGCCCGCGGCCACGGCTGCGACTCCGCGCCAGCCGGCGACATCGCACTGCCCGTCGCCGTTCCACCCCGTTGCCAGCACCGTGCCGTCCGAACGGAGACCGACCGTATGGGACTTGCCCGTGTTCCGCGCGGAATGGACGTTGCCCGCCGCCACCGCGAGGACGTCCTCCCACTGCTCGACACGGCATTCGTCGGCCGCGGTGTGGCCCACGGCGAGAACGGTCCCGTCCCAGCGCCGTCCGACCGAATGACGTCTACCGGCCGCCAACACCGACGGATCGACGAGCATTCCGCCTCCTTGTCCTTGTTCTGGGCGAGTTCGTGACATCAGGTCTACCAGTGACTGAGCGGTCCTCAGGGGCTCCGGCGATCTCGTGCGCCCGTTCGCGGAGCGGAGCCCTTCGGGGTCGCGGTCTTGATCAACGTGGCGTCCGTTGGTTCACTTGCCGGTTGTGGAGAGCATGCTGGCGGCGCTGATAGCGGTGGCGGGAACACTGCTCGGTGTCGTCGTGACCAACCGACAGCAGGACAGGCGTGCCGACCGGAGCGAGCGGATCGTCGCCGCCGAGCGGCTGCGGCAGGAGAGGATCACGGCCTACGCCGAGTTCGCCCGTACGGTGATGGAGTTCAGGTCGTCCCAGTACCAGCGCTGGCGCCATCGCCAGGACGGACACGACAGTCCTTCCTACGACGAGGTCCGGTACGAGTCCCATCAGCGCAGGGCCCAGGCGTGGTACGCGCTCTACCGTGTCCGTCTGGTGGCGGCGGGCGAACACGACCTGGTGGAACTCGGCAAGACGGCCATGACCCTCGCGACGCGTATCGACGAGGCGAGTGACCTGGAGGAGCTCAGGGACATCGGCTCCAGGACCAGGGTCGCGGTGGAGGAGTTCATCGACGCGGCCTCACCGCACATCTCCTGATCCACAGGGGGGAATACCAGGGCTTCGGTCGTGCGAAGGAAACGGCGCCGATAGTTTGGAACGACCCCGGTTCGAGGGCAATTCGAGGGCGAGGGGTCACAGGGCGGAAGGGGTGTCGATGGGCGAGGGTACGGTGCACGAGGACGAGCCCGAACACGAGGACGAACCCGAACCGGAAACCGGTGAGGTCAGATTCGGGGACGAGGGCGAGGTCGAGGTCTTCGACGGGAGGGGATGGTCTCCCTACCGGGGTCTGCCCGGCGACGATGCCGGAAGCGCCATGCGGGAGGACCCGGAGGCCGATGGCATGACGCGCCCGCCCGGCAGTGGCTGAGGACCCCGACACTCCGCCCCCGTCGGAGCGGAGTGACGTGCTGCGGCGGGTACGGGACCCCGACGCCCGCCGCAAGCTGGAGGAGTTGGCCCAAGCCGGAACAGTGCTGTCCTACGCGGGCTGGGAGGACGCGGGGAACTCCGGCGCCCAGGTGTTCGCGGCCTACGCCCAGCGCCTCGTGGAGGGGCGGCTCACCGACGCCCGCAAGCTGATCGTCAAGGTGCTGCCACCGCGTGCCGCCACGATCCGCGAGCCCCAACTCCACGCGCGCGCTGAAGAGTTGTCGACGCCCTACTTCGTCCAGCGCCGTCTCGCACGGCAGTTGCCCGACTATCCGCCCCAACCCCTCGCGGGCAACGGCTGGATCATGTTCCAGGAGATCGCGGGCGGCAGTCTGACGGACTACCGGTCGCTGTCGGCGCTCATGGAGGACGAGACCGTGGGCGGCTCCACGATCGCGGCGCTCTGCGGGCGGGTCGTCGAGTCGGTCCTCAACGAGTGGAACACGCCCCAGACGCTGTGCTTCCGCCGGGGAACCGCCTCCGACATCCTCACCTCGCTGCTCGGGCCCCGTATCGAAGAGGGCGGAACCCTGCACACCTGGGCGCGTCACGACCCCGGGCTGCTGGAGCGCCCGCGCCCGTACCTTTGGCTGCCCGGTGAGACCCTGCCCTTCCCCAACCCCTTCGCCCTGGTCACCGGGCCCCGCATGGCCGGCGACGCGACGCTGGCGCTGCTGGCCGGCCTGGGACACGGCGATCTGCATCCGGGCAACGTGGTGTGCCGCCACCGCTCCGCGCAGGAGGCGGACGCCCACCGGTTCATCGATCTGTCGAGGTTCGGCAAGGACGCTCCCTTGGTGTGCGACCCCGCTCACTTCGTCCTCTCGATCGTGGCCTCGCGGTTGGCCTCGGAGCGGGCACCCGAGGTCCGCACCGACCTCGCCCGGTACCTCGTCGACCCCGACCGGCATCCGGGGCAGCACGTCCGCGTCGGCCTGCGCGAGGTGATCCGGTCGATCCACGAGGCGGAGAAGGGCTGGGCCGAGCACAACGGCCGCGGGCTGTACGCGGAGTGGAGGAGCCACCGGCTGCTGGCCCACCTGGCCTGCGCCCTGGTCTTCAGCGGGCGCGCCTGGCTCCGCCCGGAGGACAGGCAGTGGTTCTTCGAACTCGCCGCACGCGCGGCCGGGGCGTATCTCGCCCTCCAGGACGAGCGGACCGCCACTGCGGCGCCCCCGGCCGACTCCCGCGCCGCCGCTTCCCGGGACGACGCCCGGCACCGCGATACGACACCTGCCCCGCCCGCGGTGTTCTGGCGGACCGAACGCCCCACCGCGCCCCTCGCGTACCACGTGCCCCGCGAGCGGGAGCTGGACGCCGTCGACCGGCTCCTCGCCCGGCGGGAACAACCGGTGATCATCACCGGGCCGCCCGGTACCGGCAAGTCCCAGCTGGCCCTCGAGTACCTGGACCGGCACGGCGGCGCGTACGACTTCGTCGCCTGGCTGCCGGCCCAACGCGAGGAACTTCTCTCCCAGGTGGTGTCCGACCTGGCACGGCTCTGCGGCGTCGAGACCGACACCGCCGCCGGGACCGACGCCGTCATGGCGGCCCTGGGCCGCATGGGCAGCTGGCTCGTCGTCCTCGACGACGCCGACCGGCCCTCCGCCGTCCGCCGTCACCTCCCGCGCCCCGGCTCGCGCTTCACCGTACTGATCACCTCACGCAACCCCCTGTGGTCCCAGCTCGGACCCCAGCACCAGCTCGGCGACTTCGACCGGAGACAGTCCACGCGCCTGCTCACCCGCCGGGCCGGACAGCTCTCCGCGCACGACGCCGACCGGGTCGCCGCGGCGCTGGGCGATCTGCCGCTCGCCGTGGACCAGGCCGCGCAGCAGCTGGAGGGTTCACCGATGGGCGCGGAGCGGTTCCTCGCGCTCGTGGAGAAACACGCCAAGAAAACCCTGGCCCGTGGGCTCGACGAGGACGTCTACCCCGCGTCCCTTGCCGCCGTCGTGCGGATCGCCGTCGAGCGCCTCGAGGAACAGGAGCCCGACGCGGCTCGTCTGGTCCGGCTGACGGCGTGCTTCGCGACCGCCGCGCTGCCCTTCTCCCTCCTCGACGAGACGGCCGCGCTGCTTCCCCCCGCCCTGCGCGACGCCGTCGACCAGGCGCCCGGCCGGCTGTCCGACCTGGTGAAGGCCGCGTCCCGGGTCGGCCTGGTGCAGGTAGACCGTGGTGACCTGCACATGCATCAGCTGTTCCGCAGGCTCGTCCGTGAGGAATGGACGCCCGAGGTGGACATGGACCGTTCGTGGGCGCGGAGAATGCTGTCGGCCACCGATCCGGGTGATCCCCGCGACCCCGGCACCTGGCGGACGTACGGGGCGCTGCTGCCGCACGTCCTCGAACTCGACCTCCCCGCCGCCCCGGAGGCCGCGTGCCACCGGATGTTCCTGCGGATGGCCCACTTCCTCACCGTGAGCGGCGACGCCCGCACCGCACGCCAACTCCTGCAGGGCGCGATCGAACGCTGGAGCACCGAGTACGGGGCCGACGTCGACATCACGATGTCCGCGACGGAGCACCTGGCTCGCGCCCACGTACAACTCGGCGACCACCGTACGGCGGTGGAGCTGGACCGGCGCGTGCTGGAGCACCACACCCGCCGTTCGGGCGCCCGGGACGCCGAGACCCTCACCGCCGAGCACAACCTCGCGGCAGACCTGATCACTCTCGTCTCCCACACCACCGGGCTGTACAGCGACGACGGCCGACAGGTCCTGCGGCTGCAGCGCGAAGTGGTGGACCACCGCGCCGAGTTGCTCGGGGCGGACCATCGCGACACCCTGCTCTCGCTGTACAACCTGGCTCTGGTCCTGCGGGGTACCGGGCACTCCGTCGAGGCCCGGGACGCCCATCGCCGCGCGTACACGGCACTGGTGCGGATCCTCGGCAACGACCATCCCGAGACCCTCCGGGCGGCCCACGGTCTCGCCGTGGGCCTCAAGGACACGGGGGAACTCGAGGAGGCGGGGAACCTGCACGAGGACACCTACCGGCGGCGCCAGGCGGTCCTGGGCCCCCACCATCCCGATGTGGCCCAGTCCGCGTACAGCTACGCCCGTACGCTCGGCGCAGGCGGGGACGACACGGCGGCGGTGGCCCTGCTCAGGGAGGCTCACGGCCGGGCCCTGAACGTGCTGGGACCGGACCACCCCGACACCCTGCGCTACGCGCACTGGCTGGCGGTGGGTCTGCGCCGGACGGGCGAAGGGGAGGAGGCCGCCCCTCTCATCGAGGACACCTACCGGCGACGGCTGCGCCTGCTGGGCGAGGCGCACCTCGACACCCTGCGCTCGGCGTCCGTCCACGCGGCGGAGCTGCGGTACGCCGGTGACGTGGACGCGGCCCGCGAACTGGAACGGGCGACACGGCGCATGCTGGCGCGGCTGACCACCGGCACGGCCTGAAGGGGGACGCGGCAGGCCCTGTTACCGGCCGGGATCGGCCTCAGTCCTGGTCTTCGAACCCCTGGCCCTCGAACTCCTGTGCCGCGCGCACGGCTTCGACGAGGGCGTCCGCCGCAGAGGACTCCATCGACGCCGACAGCAGTTCCCGAAACCGACGGTCCCCCAAGTCCCCGGCCACGTCGGCGAGTTCGTACAGGGCGGTAGCCGCCACCGGTGTCTGCGGCCCGCATTCCAGTCCCGCGACGAAGCCGCGCAGGGCCAGACCGAAGGCGGTCTCCGGGCTCCCCGCGAGCCGCTCCCGCTCGCTGAGCGCGGACAGGGCCCTGGCCCGTCCGTCGTGGTCCTCGATCGCCTCGAAGATCTCCAGGGCCTGTCGGTGCCAGACCAGCGCACCGGCCGGGTCGCCCTCGGCGGTGGTCAGCAGTCCCAGCTGGTGGCGGGAGCGGCCCGCGCCGTACCGGTCGCCGCAGTCCTCGGCCACGGTCAGCGCCCGCAGGTACAGGTCCCTGGCGCGCTCGGTTTCGCCCGTGCCCTGCGCGAGCACGCCCAGTTGGTGCTGGACGGTGCCCACCGCCGCGCGGTCACCGGCGAGGGTCAGGAAGGCCAGGGCCCGTTCGTAGTGGGCACGTGCCTGCCCGGGTTCCCCGGCGTCGTCGGCGATCATGCCCAGCAGGTGTTCCCCGGCGGCGGTCGCGGCCACGTCGCCCACCTCGTCACCGATGCGCATGGCGCGCCGGCACAGGACGGTCGCCCGTGCGCGGTCGCCCTGTTCCTGTGCCAGCAGGGCGAGTTGGAGGTACCCGGAGGTCGTGGCCGTCCGGTCGCCGAGCTGTTCGTGCGCGGCCAGCGCGCGCCGGTAGTGGTCCTCCGCCACGTTCAGCCGGCCGCAGTTGTGTTCCACCACACCGAGTTGGTGCAGGGCTGCGGCCGTCCCGGCCGGGCTCTCCTCGTCGGGCTGGGCGGCCTCCAGGTCGACGAGCGCCTCGTAGTGGTCCCGGGCCGCGGCCGTGTCGCCGGTGGCGATGGCCACGCTGCCCAGGAAGTGCCGGGCGCGCTTCGCCTCCGCCAGGTCCTCGGGCCCGGTGAAGGTCACCAGCGCCCGCTGGTAGCGCTTCTTGGCTGCCGGGTACTCTCCCATCGCCTCCTCCAGGGTGCCGAGTTCGAGATCGGCGATCGCGGCGGCCTGTTCGAAGCCGATGCGGGTGAACAGCTCAAGTGCCCGCTCCCGATGGGTCCTGGCCTCGGTGAAGCGTCCGGTGTCCTGTGCGGCGCTGCCCAACGCGTCGTGCAGGACGGCGGCGGCGTGGTCCTCCAGCGGTGTCCACGCCAGTGACTCCCGTGCCAGGCGCTCCACCTCGGCGAAGGCGCCGGTGGGCCGCAGCCGGTCCACCAGCGCCACGGTCATCGTGAACGCTTCGTCGATCAGGCCCGCTTGCCGGAAGTGGTGTCTGCTCTCGGTCAGATCGAGCACGATCCTGGCGGTGTCGCCCTTCGACCGCTGGATGTCCAGCCAGTGGCGTGCGGCTCTCTCGTGGGCGGCGGCCATCCGCTCGGGCGGCTCGGACCCGGCCAGCAGCGAGGCCAGCCAACGGCACACGAAGTAGGTCGGTCGGGTGGCGGTGCCGGCGGCGTCGACGGCTGTCAGCAGGCCCCGGCTCTCCAGCAGGGCGATCGTCTCGCGTGCCGGAACGGAGCCGGTCTCCGGCCGGTCCGCGAGGTCGTCGGGACGGACGGGGTGCCGGTGGACCGACAGCGAGACGAGAACCGTGTGCTCAGCGGGCGTGAGGTCCCGCAGCAGCCGGTCCACTCCCGTGTCGCGGGCCAGCAACCGGTACGTCGAGCGGATCGCTGCCCCCAGTCCGGCCGAACGTACCGCCGTGCGGGAGAGGCCCTCGGCGGCCAGCCAGTCGGTCAGCCGGGCCTCCAGTCCGGGCAGGACCGGCGCGGCGCCGCGCACCAGCGCGTCCACCAGGCCCAGACCGGCGGGATGGCCGCCGATCTCGGCGAGAACCCGCCGCACGGCCTTGTCGGGGAACCGGCTCAGGCCGGGCAGCCGGCCGATGAGGAGCCTCGACTCGCCCGACGACAGGGGGCCGAGGTGGAAGGCCGCCGTCGCGCTGTCGGCAAGGGTCGGAAGACGCAGCCGGTGCCGACTGGTGATGATCAGCCGGTACCGGTCCGGACGGTCGGCCCAGGCGGCCAGTTGCCGGGCGAGCAGGGGGTCGGCACAACGGGCGTGCGGGTGGCCGGGGACCGGTTCGGTCTCCACGTCGTCGACGACCACGATCAGCGGCGGGCGGCCGGGCGGGTGGTCGGCCACCTTCCGGCACGCCGCGGTCAGGACGGACGGGGCCGCCGCGCCCCCGATCCGCACCACGTCCTCGGCCGGGGTGGCGAGGCGTTGGAGGAACTGGCCGACGAGCGTCGACTTGCCCACCCCGGCCGGCCCGTACAGGAGCAGCGCCGCGCACCCCTCGTCCCAGAGCCGCATCAGGTGCCGCAGTACGGCGCGGCGGGCCACCGGCCGTACGTCCCCATGCGGGCCGGGGGCCGGGGGCGCCGCCGGTGTGGTGCGGGGCCCGGCGCTACGGGGCATCGGCCGGGGCCGCGCGGGCAGCGGCGACGCACCGAGGAACAGAGCCGGAGTCGGCCATTCGCAGAGGTCGATCGGGCCGGCGTGCTCCTGTCGGCGGCGCTTCTCCAACCGCTGTCGGGCCTCGGCGACCGCGTCGAGCACGGCCGGCAGGTCCGCGACGCCGTCCTCGGGGTCGGGGGCGCGTAAGAGGGAGTAGAGCTCGGCGCAGAAGGCGGCGGCGTAGCTGTCGCTCACCGCCGCGGTCATGGCCAGTACGGACGGTACGCCGGACGCGACGAGTTCGGAGGCGAGGCCGGTGAGCTGTTCCTCGTCGTGCGCGGCCGGTGCCGGGCCGTCCGGGGAGCGGCCGGCGCCCGTGGAGCAGCCCGCCAGCACCACCAGCCGGGGCGCGCCGCCGGCCGGGATGGCGTCGGCGAGGTCCCGCGCGGTGGTCGGGTGGGTGCGGCCGCGGCCGTCCTCCAGCAGCAGCGCGTCCGCGCGCGCGTGGCAGGACAGGTGCAGGATGTCGCAGGGACGGCGTGTCATCGCCCGGCGGATCTCGGTGAGCGTGTCGGGCCCGTCGATCGTCTCGACGTCGATGTGCCGCTGTCGTAGCCCCGCCTCGACGGCGCCCACGATGCGTCGTGCGTCCGCCTCCAGGTCCAGCGCGGGCCCCTCCAGGTCGTCGAGGGGGTCCGCGAAGGCGGCCAGGATCCGCGGACCGCGCACCGGGGCGGGTGCGTGGACGGGCCCCTGCCGGGCCGTCGGCGCGCGGTGGAACCGGACCCGGGGCGACAGTGCGAGCGGGGCGGGAGCCCCGGGCAGCAGCACGGTCTCCCACGGCAGCCCGGCGAACTCCGGTACGGACACGGCGATGCCGATCCACACGGGCTGCTCGGGACCACTCGTGTCCAGCGCGCGGGCGACGGCGTCGCCGGCAGGCCCGCCGAGGAACGCCTCGCCGATCGCGAGGCCCAGGGCGTGAACGGCGTACCGGGACGCGGTGGACGCGGGGGTGGTCCTGCTCGTGGCCGGATCGAACCTGGTCAGCGAGGGGCGTCCGGCCCGGGCGAGCGTGAGCCGCCACAACCGCTCCAGCACGGCGCGGGTGAGTCCGCGGTGCTCATGGGTGACGACGGCAGTGCCGTCGACCGACACGGTCGTCTCCTTGCGGGTCACCGTCACCAGGACGGAGACCGGTCGCTCGGTGGTGTCGGAGCCGTTCGCGGACCTCACGCGGGTTCCTGCGCGCCGCGGGCGTGGTAGCGACTCGCCGCAGCGGGGCGGCCCAGGTCCTGGAAGCAGTCGCCGATGACGCGGTAGGTGGCGGGCCGCTCGCGTGTCTCGTCGGTCCGGCGGAACAGGGCCAGCGCGTCCCGGGCGTGGGCCAGTCCCACGAGGGGGAGGCCGCGTCTGCGGGCGAGGGCGGCGAGCCGGGTCAGACACTGGGCCTGGCCGACCACCCGCCGCAGTTGCGTGTTGAGGTCCAGCGCGGTCCGCACGTGCTCCTCCGCGATGTCGAGCGAGCCCTGACGCTCCGCGCAGATGCCCAGGTGCTGGTGGGATCGGGCGATCTCCTCGGTGGCGCCACGAGCGGTGGCGATGCGCAGCGCCGCGTCGAATTCGGCGTGGGCCGCGTCGAGTTCACCGGCGACGACGTGCAGGGTCCCGACCTGGTTGCGGATCTCCATTTCCTGCATCTCGTCGCCGGTGTCCCGACACAGGTCCGCCGCCGTGCGGCAGTGCGCCATGGCGGCGGTCATGTCGTGGGCGTCCTGGGCGATGTAGGCCAGGCTGCGCAGGCAGGCGACAACGGCGCCTGTGTCGCCGACCTGCTTGAAGGCGGCCAGGGCCTCTTCGTAGCCTGCCTGGGCGCGGACCGGGCTGCCCCGGTACTCGTCGAGCATGGCCAGTTGGTAGCGGGACGCGGCGGCGTCCCGGTCCAGGCCGAGCTGTCGGAACACGTCGAAGGCCCGGCGGTAGCGTCTCTCGGCGTCGGCGTAGTCGCCGAGTTCGTGGAGCACCGAGCCGAGTTGGTGCTCGGCGTAGGCGATCCCCAGGTGATCACCGGCCGCGTCGCTCACCGTCAGGGCGCGCTCCAGGTGTTCCCGGGCCTGATGCATCGCCCCTCGGTCGCGGGCGACCAGACCGAGCTGTCGATGGGCCTGGGCCGCCGGCCCGGAGCCGGGTTCCACCCAGTCCAGCACGCGCCGGCACAGCTGTTCCTCGTCGGTCCAGCGGCCCAGCGTGTGCAGTAGCCGGCACACGCGCTGGGCCACCTCGGCGGCTTCCGCGGGCCGGTCGACCGCCTCGTGGTGGTCGACCGCCTCGAAGCCGGCGTGGACACGTTGTCGCTGGGGCAGCGTCTGCCGGTCGAGGACGTCCGACCAGTGGACGGCGGCTCGTTCGTGGCCCCGTCGGGTCGACGGGGCGTCCAGCACGGCCAGTTCGGCCGCGGTCCAGCGATGCACCGACCACAACGGCTCGCCCTCCGCTCCGACTCCGTCCGGGGCCAGGAGCCCGGCGGACACCAGCTCGTCGAGTTCGTCCGTCACCTCTTCGGCGTCGGTGAACGCCCGCTGGGGCACGGGTGAGCGGTGGACCGCCGCATGGATGAGCAGGGTCCGGGAGGCAGGGTCGAGAGTGGCGACGAGGTCGTCGAGCAGTGTGTCGGCGGCGGTGATCCGTAAGGCCTGCCGCAGGGCGCTGCGCGCTCGTCCCGCGACGCGGCTGCGTGTGGTGCCGATGCCGTCGGTGAGTTCTTCGAGCCGGCGGGCAAGGTCGGTGTCGGTGACGGAGGTTCGGCCGAGCAGGGCGTCCAGATAGCCGTAGGCCCGAGGGTGGCCGCCCACGGCTTTCTTGAACCGGTCCCATTCGTCGGGCGGCAGCCGCCGGGTCTGCGGGAGTCTGAGGCGCAGCAGGTCCGTCTCGGCCGGCGTCAGCGGTGGTAGCGCCAGGTGCGGCAGCCGTGTCGCGTCGGGTCGGCCGGGTGGGAGCGGGTGGCGGGAGGTGACGAGGACGGGCGGTGCCGTGTCGAGGTCGGCCCAGGCTTGGAGGAACGCGCCGAGTTCCGGATCGGTGAAGGCGGTGGCCTGCCCCGAGTGACGAGCGAGATTGGCCTCGAACTCGTCCAGTACCAGGACGGGCGTTGCGGTCGCGTGGTCGGCTGCCGCGCGGGCGAGTTCACGCAGCCGGTCCGGCCAGGGTCGCCGGGCGTCGGTGAGGGGGCGTGGGGCGTCGGTGACGGTTCGTGGGGCGTCGGCGCGGAGGCGGGTCTCGTCCACCGGGCCGGGCAGGACGGCCGTGATCGCGTGCAGGATCTCCTCGACATCCGTCCTCCCCTGCACGAGCGCGACAGGACGGCCGGCGCCGTGGAAGCGCAGCAGTTCCCCCACGAAGGCCGACTTCCCGCCTCCGCCGACACCGTGGACGACCAGCCCCGTCCCTTCCGTCCCCAGGGCGCGCGCGGCGATGCGCAGCTGGTTCCTGCGCCCCACGAAGGTGCCCAGAGGCAAGGCGAGCGGCGGCCGCGCGGCAGGCGTCGCCGTCGGACGCCCACCGCTGTCCCGTCCGTCTCGGCCGCCCTGTTCGCCCTGTCCGCCCTGTCCGTCCTGTCCGCCCTGTCCGTCCCAGACGCTGCCGGTGTCCGCGGTCCGTGGAGCGGACGCGGGCCCGGGCGCCGTTCGGGCGGCTGTGTACAGGACCGGGATGTGCCACTCGGGAAGGGCGGCGTCACCGTCGCCCGTCTGCCGGGCCGCTTCCATCGCGACGCGTGCCGAGTGCAGGGCGTGCAGCGGGCCGCTCCCGGAGGCGAGGCCTGCGTGGAAAGCGGCCGTCAGCCCGCCCGCGTAGGCGTCCCGGACTGGTGCCGACATGGCGAGGACCGCGGGCACTCCGGAGGCGGCCAACTGCTCGGCCATGCCGGGCAGGAAGGCCGTGTCGCCTCCGTCCTGACCCGGCAGGCGCCGTGCGGAGGCGGTCGAGCAGCCTGCCAGGACCAGCACGGGCGGTGTACCGGTCGCGGACACCGCCCGGTACAGGTCTTCGGCCGTGACCGAGTGCGGGGCCCCGTCGACCGTCTCCAGGCGCAGGTGTCCCGGGCGGGCGTGACAGACGATGTGAACGATGTCCGCAGGCGCTTCCTCCAGGGCTGCGGTGAGGGCGTCGAGGCTGCCCGAACCGAGCAGCCGCAGGTCGACGGGGATGGGCGAACCGTTCACCGCCTCGGTCAGGCGGGCTGTCTCCGCCTCCAGGTCGAGCAGCCCCTCGTGCGGTGTGTACGCGGAGGAGGGGCCGGCCAGCAACGCCACCATCCGCAGGGGACGCGCCGTGCCCGGCGCGGCCACCTGCGTCGGGTCTCCGCCGCCGGACCCGGTGCGAAACGGACGGAAGACGGGGTGCAGCGCCAGGGGGTCGGCCTCACCGGGCAGAAGCAGCATCTCCCAGGGCAGTCCGGCAAGTGACCCAGCCTCGACCTCCAGTGCGAGCGGCAGCGTGTCTCCGTTCCGTAGGGCGTCCCGCGCCGCGTCGGTCAGGGCCTGGCACACGCGTCTCCCGGCCCATTGCCCGAGGAGCTGCCCCATCCGGTGAGTGAGCTGGATCGCCTGGCCGATCCGTTCGGGATCCAGTGACTCCCGCGAGCGCTCGTGCAGCCGGGCCACGGCGCGGGCGGTTTCCACGAGCGCGAAGTCCGGGGCGGTTCGCGGCGCGTGGGCGACCACCTCCCCGCCGACCGACAGGGTGACGTCCGCGCTCGTCACGGACAGACGGTGGTGGGCCGGGTCGTCCGCACCCGCCTCGCTCGTGCGCTCTCGGTTCACAGATCGACTCCTCGACTCGGCAGAGAGGAAGGCAAGCGTCGCCGGGTACGGGCGGCGGCGGACACACCCATTGTGGGGTGCGCGGGCCTGGCAGTACGGCGACTGCGCCCCGATTGCGGGAAGTTGATCGAGTGTGGCCGAACCCCCGAATCCCTCCCTTCAGACGAGGCAGGAAGTCAAGCATGATGACGGGATGAACCACAGTGACCAGCGCTTCCACGTCATCGTGCTGTCGAACTTCGCGAAGGGCTTCGACAAGTACGCGTTCGCTTATGACAAGGCGGGGATTCCGGAAAGTACCTATCCCGACCGGTTCCACCTGCTGACCCGTGCGGAGTTGGGAATCGGCGTGGGCAAGGCGAGACGCCTGCTGGACCGTCTGGCCATCCCGGGTGACGGGCTGCTGGTGCTGGAAACCACCGTGGACCCCGAACAGCTGGTGCCCAACGTGTCGACCGGCCTCGGTAGGGAACTGCGCGAGGCCCGCCTCCGACTGTCAGCAGTCCACGAACTCGACGGAGCGGGCGACGAGTTCACTCTGCGCCCGACAACCGTCGAGGATGCGATGGCGGCCTCCCTGCGCCTCCAGGGTTCGGCACTGCGTAGCTACGCCGACACGCGACCGCGCTCGGTGTCGATCCTGCCGGTCGCCTCCGCCTGCCAGGCCCGGTGTTCGTTCTGCTTCTCCTCTGCTTCGATCTCCAGCGACCAGGCGCCGGCGCGGGTCCCGTGGGACGCGGTCGCCCGCCGGCTGGAGCACGCCCGTGCGGCAGGTGCCGAGCGTGCGGTGATCACCGGCGGCGGGGAACCCACGCTCATACCGTTCGAACAGCAGGTGCGGCTGGTGTCCGAGTGCTCGGCGGCCTTCCCGAAGGTCGTCCTGATCACCAACGCGCACACCCTGGCGAAAGCCGGGCACGCCGACCGGGCCGACCGACTCACCGCCCTGAGCACCGCGGGGCTGAGCGTGCTCGCCGTCTCCCGTCACCATCACGACGACACCGTCAACGAGCGGCTGATGATGCTCCGCACGCCGGTGAGCTCCGTCATCGACACCTGGCGCCTGGAACGTGACCGCTGGCCGGGTCTGCGGATGAGGCTGATCTGCGTGCTCCAGCACGGCGGTGTCGCCGACGCGGCCGGGGTCGCCGCCTACCTTTCCTGGGCTGCGGCTCTCGGTGTCGAGGAAGTCTGCTTCAAGGAGCTCTACGTGTCCACCAGCACCGAGTCGCTGTACTTCGACCGCGCCGCCAACGTCTGGAGCCGCGAGCACCAGGTTTCGCTGTCCGTCGTCACCGGCTTCGCCGAGCGGCACGGTTTCGACCTGGCGAGCCGTCTGCCCTGGGGCGCGCCGGTCTACGAGGGCGGCTGGGACGGGCGGCCGATGCGGATCGCCGCCTACACCGAGCCCAGTCTGCTCTGGGAACGCACCAACGGGATCGCACGGAGCTGGAACGTCATGGCCGACGGACGCTGCTACGCCTCCCTGGAGGACCGGGCCAGCGAGATCGTGCCGGAAGGTGCGGCGGCGTGAGGTTCGAGGAGTTCCAGGAATTCCGGCAACGGCAACTCGGCGCCTCCTCGTCGCTTCTGGACGCCGCCGAGACCAACGTCTACCGGGCGCTTGCTCCGCTGCGACCGGAGCCGCCGACCGACACGACGACGGTGCACCGGTGCGATCTCGCGCGCGCCTGGTTGCGGCGCTTCGAGCTGCCGGAGGAGTGGTCCGGTCACGCCATGATCTGCCGAGGGGTCCGGCACGGGCTCGGTGTGGTGTTCCCCTGGCTGCGCGCCGGGCAGGCGCGGTTGTGGCTGCCCAGCGACGTGTACCCGGTCTACTTCGAGCTGGCCCGCGCTGCCGGCCTCGAGCCCCTGTCCTACCCGACGCTACCGGCGCCGGCCCTCCCGCCGTCGTCGGCGGACCACCGCGCCGAATACCTGCTGCTCGCCAACCCCAGCAAGCCGCTCGGCCGTTACCTGTCCGATGCGGAGTGCGCGGCGGTGATGTCGTGGTTGCGGGAGTCACCCACACGCCGCCTGCTGATCGACAGCGTCTACGACCTGGGAGCCCCGTTCGCCGCCGGCACACGGCGACTGCTGGACACCGGTCGTGCGGTCCTGCTGCATTCGGTCACCAAGGGATGGCTGTGGCCACGCACGTTCGGCGTGGTCCTGCTGGGCCCGGCGCACGCCGACCTGGCCGAGGCGTTCCGGGCGGATCCGCCGACACCGGCACAGCTGATGCTCGCCGACCGGCTGCTGACCGAGCACGCCGACGTGCCCCGGCAGGTCGGCGACGAGCTGACCGCACGGGCCGGTCGACTGTTCGAGCAGCTGCCCGCCGACGTGCTCGGGGCGATTCCCCCGGCGAGCCGGACCAGTCCCGGCAACTACTTCTTCCCCGTCGGGATTCCGGCGGAGACACTCCAACGCGAGTACGGCGTACTCGCCGTTCCGGTCAGCGTGTTCGGCCGGAGCGACTGGCCCGGCTCGATCCTGACCAGCCTCTCCGACGCCTTCACCCGCACGCCGACGGTCACCCGAACCCACTGAGGAGGATGCGCGCTGCCCAGGCCGGTGAACCTACGTATTCGATTACGCAGTTCTACTGGCGCCCCCGGAAGGCCGCGTTGGGAGACTCGCCCCATGAGCTTCCTGCGGGAGTCGTGGTGTCACGCCGGGAGCCTGCTGCCTCCTTACCGGGCGAGCGCCGCCAGCGGTGCGACGGAGTGGGGCTGCGCACGCTGTCCAGGCAACAGAGCCCAGCTGAACAGGGGAGAGTCCTCCGTTGGTTTCCAAGATCCGGGTCCTTGTGGGCATGCTCGTGCTCCTGGCGCTGGCCGGCGGCGCCATCGCCCTTCTCGCGGCCATGAAAGCCGGTGCCACCTGGTTCACGATCGTTCCGCTCGGCATCCTCGTCACTGGCGCGACCGTCATCCAGTCGCTCGGATGGTTCAACAAAAAGGGCCGGTGACTGATCTGACAGCCTGGCGGCCGGCAGGGCACACAGTTCTGCTGCGGTGCCCTGCTCACGGGTCAACGGCAGGTGAGAACAGCCTGCCCGGCGGCCGCCGCCCCACAACGGCGACGGCGGCCGGGCTCGTCCTTCGGGAACGAGAGCCGAGATCCAGCGGCAGGCGTCGCGAGCGTGGGGTTCCCACCGTGGCCGGAACCCCACACGGTCATACGTGTGGTCGCGGCTCCTCCTGAGACGTCGCCCGAGGCTCCCGCCCCTCGGACGCGGACGTGAGCGGCTCCGCCGCGCGGCCCTCCGGTTCCCGCTCCCTGGCAGCCAGGGCCCTCGCCAGCATCTTCGCGCGGTACGGGTTCGACGTATCGAGGGCCTTCGCCACCTCCACGGCCTCGTCCAGCAGGGCCAGACGTCGCTCAGGCAGCTCTCGCAGCAGGGGCGACGCGCTCGCCTCCACCAGGACGTACGCCAGCTTCGACCCGTACGTCTCCGGCTCGACCCGCGTCAGAAGGCGGTAGATCCACAGTCCTTCGGCACCCCGCACCACCCGCCGATTGGCGCTCAGCAGCTTGACCCTCGCGAGCACGACCATGTCCTGATCCATCGATCCCCCTTCGTCACGCCACCCCCGGCCCATGCCCGTCACACGGTGAGACAGCACGGCGACCGCACCGACAACCGCGAACGGTTGTCGGCACGTTGGCCGGAGGGTGGATGACGACGAGTCTGACGCGCGGCACCAACTGCCACAAGAACAAACGGACGTGCGCTGCGTCCTACCGAAAACCACCTCCGAACAGGCAAGATGGACCTGACACTCACTCATGGCCCGGCTGCTGCGGGCGAAGCACGGCAGATTCCTCCACCTCGGCGCGGGCTCCGCTCGCAGGCGCCATGCGCGTGGGCTCGGGCTCGGAAGCGTGTGGGTGTCGAAATGGCCAGCCGTGGGCGCACGACTCCTACCGGGCCACCGCCCTTAGGTGACTGCCCCGACGGGTGTTTCCGGGTCCGGTGGTCCTCACGTACGACGCCGGTCAGGCGCTCGTCGCGTGTGCTGGAGGTATGGACTTCGGCAGGCGCGCGGTGATGGCGGCGGGACTCGGGGCGGCGGGGGCGACGGTGGCG